>JANXWR010000417.1 GCA_025351025.1 Burkholderiales bacterium
CAGAATCAGCCAGGCGGCGTCGGCCAGGATCTCGGGGGTCCGGCAGGCGCCGAAGTCGATACCCGGGATCATCTGCAAGGCCGCGGTCTTGATCGCGGTGCGCGGCCACAGGCTGTTGACGGCGATGCCGAGCGGGCGAAACTCGCCGGCGTGGCCGAGCGTGCACATGCTCATGCCGTACTTGGCCATCGTGTACGCGGTGTGCGGCGCGAACCAGTGCTCGCGCATCGACAGCGGCGGCGACATGTTGAGCACGTGCGGGTTGCGCCCGGCCTTGGCCGAAGCCGCGAGATGAGGCAGGCAGGCCTGGGTGCAGCAATAGGTGCCGCGCACGTTGACGCCGAACATCAGGTCGAAGCGCTTCATCGGCGTCGCCGGCGTCGGCGTCAGGCTGATCGCGCTCGCGTTGTTGACGAGGATGTCGATGCCGCCGAAGCAATCGACTGCCGCCGCACCGCAGCCTCCACGCTCGCCTCATCACGGATGTCGCATTGCAGCGCAAGCGCCTTGCCGCCGGCGGCTTCGATCTCGGCGGCGGCGCTGTGGATGGTGCCCGGCAGCTTGGGATTCGCTTCGCTCGTCTTCGCGGCGACGACGACGTTGGCGCCGTCGCGTGCCGCGCGCACGGCGATCGCCAGGCCGATGCCGCGCGACGCTCCCGTGATGAACAAGGTCTTGTCAGCCAGATTCATCGCCGCACCTCCGGCCCATCGGCGGGCTCTTGCGTCCCAGTGTGCCGCAAGCAAGTGGCCGCGAAAAGGCCGCCGGTCGGCCGGTGAGCCTAGGGCCCGCTACAGCCCGGCCCTTCGGGTGATCTCGGGTGGGCTCGCAGTGGCGCGCCCACGCCCTGGCCACGTGCCGGCCGAGCGCCTCGCCGCAGGCGCGATAGACCGGCTCGCCCGGATGAAAGCCGTCGCTCGCCATCGTCGCCGGCGTCAGCACGAGAGCGATGTGCGCGTGCGATACGTCGGCACGCGTCGCCGCCCACTCGGCCAGCGCCCGGTCGTGCCGGCGCGCGTCGTCGCCGATGACGCGGCGCAGCGGCTCGGGCAGGAGCGGAAACTGGTGCATCGGCGGCAGCGGCGCGAAGACGACATGGCGCGCGAGCTGGCGTTCGAGCAGCCAGTCGGCGAGCGCCCTGCGATGGCCGACGGCACGCCGCGCCGGAACCTGGCCGATGACGTCGTTGACGCCGGTGACGACGACGGCGACGTCGGCCGGGGGCGGCGGATCGGCTTCGAGCATGGCGTGGATTGCGCGCGTCGTCAGCCCCGAGCGCGCGCGCAGCCGCCATTCGATCAGGCCGGCGCGCTCCGTCGCGAGGGTGCGCACGAGATGCCCGACGACGGCCTCGTCCTGATGCGCGACGCCGACGCCAGCCGCCGACGAATCACCAATGACGAGAACGCGAACGAGAGTGCCCGCCCCTCGACCGCCGACCCCCTCGCGCGGTCCCGCGGCCTCGGGCAGCACCGGCGCCCGACGACGCGTGCGTACCGCCTGGATGATCAGCAGCGGCGCGAGCGCGAGCTTGCGCGCCAGCGAGAGCGCGGGATACGCGAGCGGCGCCGACTCTTCGTCGTCGCGACGCTCCGGCAACCCGCGTTCAGAACTTGGAGAAATCGGGCTTGCGCTTCTGGAAGAAGGCACTGAAGGCTTCCTTGGCTTCCGGGCTTTGCAGGCGCGCCGCGAAGATGCCGCCTTCGACGACTATCGTTTCGACGGCGGCGGCCGAACGCGCCCGCCGCATCAGCTTCTTCGTCTCGCGCACGGCGCCCGGCGGTAGCGTGTTGAATCGCTCGGCGATGCGGCGCGCATGCGGCACGACCTCGGCCGCCGGCAGCACGGCGTTGGCGATGCCCGCCTCGACTGCGTCGGCGCCGGTGAACGGGTCGCCCAAGAGCAGCTTTTCGGCGGCGCGGGCGTTGCCCATCAGCTGCGGCACGATCAGGCTCGACGCGAACTCGGGCACCAGGCCGAGGCTCACGAACGGCATCGCCAGGCGGGCCTCGTCGCTGACGTAGACGAAGTCGCAGTGCAGCAGCATTGTCGTGCCGATGCCGATCGCCGCACCGGTGACGGCGGCGACGACCGGCTTGTCGCAGCCCATCAGCGCCTTCATGAAGATGAACGCCGGCGACTCGGTGGAGCCCGGCGGGCGCTGCATGAAGTCCTCGATGTCGTTGCCGGAGGTGAAGATGCCGGGCTGGCCGGTGATGAGCACGGCGCGCACCTCGTTGTCGGCCACGGCGGCGTCGAGGGCCTCGGCCATCGCCTTGTACATCGCGCCGGTGATGGCGTTCTTCTTTTCGGGCCGCGCGATCTCGATCGTCGCGACGCCGTTGAGGGTGGCGGTGCGGATGCTCATGTCGTCTCCTTTGCCCAATGGAATTCCATCAGCCAGCCGGCGGCCTGCTCAGACGCGCTCGAAGATGCCCGCCGCGCCCTGCCCGGTACCGACGCACATCGTCACCATGCCGTACTTCAGGTTGTGGCGACGCAGCGCGTGGATGACGGTCGCAGCGCGAATCGCGCCGGTCGCGCCGAGCGGGTGGCCGAGGGCGATCGCGCCGCCCATCGGGTTGACCTTGGCCCTATCGAGCCCGACGCTGTTGATCACCGCCAGCGACTGCGCGGCGAAGGCCTCGTTGAGCTCGATCCAGTCCATGTCGTCGAGCTTCAAGCCTGCGTACCTGAGCGCCGCGGGAATCGCCTCGATCGGGCCGATGCCCATGATCTCGGGCGGCACGCCGCGCGCCGCGAAGCTGACGAAACGGGCCAGCGGCTTGAGGTCGAACTGCTTGACCGCCTTCTCGCTGGCGAGGATGAGGGCGCCGGCGCCGTCGCTCGTCTGCGAGCTGTTGCCAGCCGTGACGCTGCCGTTGGCGGCGAACACGGGCTTGAGCCTGGCCAGGTCTTCGAGCGAGGTGTCCGGGCGTGGGCCTTCGTCGAGCGCGACGTTGCGCGTCTTCGTGCCTTGTTCGCCGGTGGCCAGATCCGGGAAGCGCGAGACGATGTCGATCGCCGTCATCTCGTCGCCGAACTCGCCGGCCGCCTGCGCCTTGAGCGCGCGCAGGTGCGACTCGAGCGCGAACGCGTCCTGCGCCTCGCGGCTCACCTTCCACTGCGTCGCCACCTTCTCGGCCGTGATGCCCATGCCGTAGGCGATGCCGACGTTCTCGTCGTGGGCGAAGATTTCCAGATTGAACGACGGCTTGTTGCCGCCCATCGGCACCAGGCTCATCGACTCGGCACCGCCGGCGATCATGACGTCGGCCTCGCCGACGCGGATGCGGTCGGCCGCCATTTGCACGGCGGTCAGGCCCGAAGCGCAGAAGCGGTTGACCGTGACGCCGCCCACCGGCTTCGGAAAGCCGCAGAGCTGCACCGCGATGCGCGCCATGTTCATGCCCTGCTCGGCCTCGGGGAACGAGCAGCCGACGATCGCGTCTTCGATCGCCGCCGGGTCCAGCGTCGGCACCTGCTTCATCGCGCTTCTGATCGCCGCGACGAGCAGATCGTCGGGCCGGGTGTTGCGAAAGTAGCCGCGCCCCGACTTGCCAATCGGCGTGCGCGTCGCGGCGACGATGTAGGCCTCTTGCACTTGCTTCGTCATGTCGAGTCCTTCAGTTGCGAACGGGCTTGCCCGTCTGCAGCATGCCCATGATCCGTTCCTGCGTCTTCGGGTGGTCGAGCAGAGCGCAGAAGTGCTTGCGCTCGATCGCCATCAGGTACTCCTCGCTGACCAGCGAGCCGGCATCGACGTCGCCGCCGCAGATCACGTCGGCGATCAGCGCCGAGATGTCGTAGTCGTGCGCGCTGGCGAAGCCGCCGTCGCGCAGGTTGACGAGCTGCGCCTTGATCGTCGCGATGGCGTTGCGTCCTGCCACCGGGAACAGGCCCCGCGACGGCGCGCGCCAGCCGCTCTCGGCCATCGCTTTCACCTGCGCCGAAGCGACGTAGAGCAACTCGTCCTTGTTCGGCACGATGACGTCGCTCCAGAGCAGGTA
Organism: Burkholderiales bacterium; assembly: GCA_025351025.1. Taxonomy (GTDB): domain Bacteria; phylum Pseudomonadota; class Gammaproteobacteria; order Burkholderiales; family Burkholderiaceae_C; genus Schlegelella_A. The sequence goes on from JANXWR010000417.1 coordinate 4,011, forward strand.
GCCGAGCTTTCTCGACTCGATCGCGCTGGTGCCGACCTTGGCCGTGGCCGCGCTGGTGAAGCCGTCGGTCAGGAACTTGAGGATGTCGGCGTTGGCGTTGGCCGCGGTCGCCATCTCGGCGGCGCGCCGCGCCACGTAGGTGAGACCACCGCCGGCAGGCAGCAGGCCGACGCCGACCTCGACGAAGCCCATGTAGCTTTCCATCGCCGCGACCCGCCTGGCCGAATAAAGGGCCATCTCGCAACCGCCGCCGAGGGCGATGCCGCGAATCGCCGCGACCACCGGCACTTGCGCATAGCGAACGCGCAGCATCGCGTCCTGCAGCTTCTTCACTTCCGGCAGGATGCCCTTGCCGCCGCTCTTCATGAAGATCGGCATCAGCGCCTCGAGATTGGCGCCGGCCGAGAACACGTCGTCGGGAGACCAGATCACGAGGCCCTGGTACGACTGCTCGGCAAGATCCACGGCCTTGAGCAGCCCTTCGATCACGCCAGGGCTGATGAGATGCAGCTTGGCGGTGATGCTGGCGATCAGCACCTGGCCGTCGAGCGTCCAGACGCGCGCGTCGTCGTTCTTGAAGACCTCGGTGCCGGCCTTCAGCGGTGCGACGGCGTTCGAGCCAGACACGCTCTCACGGAACGGTTGGCGCTGGTACACCGGCAAGGTGCTCGGCTCGACGAAGCGGGCATGCGCGGCGCTGTACGAGCCTTCAGGACGATGCACGCCGGCATCGCCGCCGCCGAGGCCGTCGAATACCCAGGCCGGCAACGGCGCCTTGGAGAGCGCCTTGCCGGCGTCGATGTCTTCCTTCACCCACTGCGCTACCTGCGACCAGCCGGCCTGCTGCCAGAGCTCGAACGGACCGGTGCTGGTGCCGAAGCCCCAGCGCATCGCGAAATCGATGTCGCGGGCGCTCTCGGCGACGGCGGCCAGGTGCACCGCGGCGTAGTGAAAGCTGTCGCGCAGGATCGCCCAGAGGAACTGCGCCTGCGGATTCTTCGAGTCGTGGAGCAGCTTCAGACGCTCGGCCGGCGGCTTCTTCAGGATGCGGGCGACGATCTCGTCGGCCTTGCCGCCGCCTTGCACATAGTCGCCCTTCTCGGCGTCGTAGCGCAGGATGTCCTTGCCGACTTTCTTGTAGAAGCCGGCGCCCGTCTTCTGCCCGAGCGCGCCGGCGTCGAGCAGCTTCTGCAGCACCGGCGGCGTGGCGTAGCTCGGAAAGAACGGATCGTCGGCGAGGTTGTCCTGCAGCGTCTTGATGACGTGGGCCATCGTGTCGAGACCGACCACGTCGGCGGTGCGGAAGGTGCCGGAGCTGGCACGGCCGAGCTTCTTGCCGGTGAGGTCGTCGACGACGTCGTAGCTCAGGCCGTAGGTCTCGGCTTCCTTCATCGTCGCCAGCATGCCGGCGATGCCGACGCGGTTGGCGATGAAGTTGGGCGTGTCCTTGGCTCGCACCACCGACTTGCCGAGCGCGGTGGTGACGAAGGCCTCCAGTTCGTCGAGGATCTCGGGCTGCGTGTCGGGCGTCGCGATCAGCTCGACCAGCGCCATGTAGCGCGGTGGGTTGAAGAAGTGGATGCCACAAAAGCGCGGCCGGATCTCCGCCGGCAGCACCGCCGCGAGCTTGGTGATGCTGAGGCCCGAGGTGTTGCTCGCGACGATGGCGTGGGGCGCGATCGCCGGCGCGATCTTCGTGTAGAGGTCGAGCTTCCAGTCCATGCGCTCGGCGATGGCCTCGATGATGAGATCGCATTCGCCGAGCTTGGCCAGGTGCTCTTCGTAGTTCGCCTGCTCGATCAGCGCGGCGTCTTCGGGCACGCCGAGCGGTGCCGGCTTGAGCTTCTTCAGTCCCTCGACCGCCTTCGTGACGATGCCGTTCTTCGGCCCGTCCTTTGCGGGCAGGTCGAACAGGATCACGGGCACCTTGACGTTGACCAGATGCGCAGCGATCTGCGCGCCCATGACGCCGGCGCCGAGCACGGCGACCTTGCGAACGTTGAATCGGTTCATCGCTGCTCCAGGGATTGAGGTCATTCGACGCGCGTCCACGTCTGCGTACGGCCGAACAGCGGCACGCCGATATAGCCTCGGACGTCGAGCTTGTTGCCGTTGTCGACGAGCTTCATCTTGGCGGTGTAGACCTTGCCGTTGTTCGGGTCGAGGATGTCGCCGCCTTCGAACACCGCCTTGTCGTCGGCGCTCTGCTTCATGTTGCGGATGATGGTCAGGCCGAGGATGGGCTTGTCCTTGCGATCGTCGGAGCAGTCCTTGCAGACGGCGTCCTTGGCGGTTTCGGGATCAAGGAACTTCTCGACCTTGCCGGTGTAGACGCCGTTCGTCTCGACGATGCGCACCAGCGACTTCTCCTTCTTGGTGTTGTCGTCGACCGTCTTCCACAGGCCCACGGCCGAGGTGGCTTGCGCCGCGGCGAAAGTCGAGACGAGCACGAGGGCGAGGCCGATGGCGGCGCGATGGAGCAGGGTCGTCATGGGATGAGTCCGTGGTTGCAAAGAGGGAGCCGGAAGATACCCCGGCTTCAGAACATGGCAGCGTCCATGGCCATCATCGGCGCCACGCCGGCACGCGCGGTGCGGATGAGACCGGCCGTCTCGGGCAGCAGCTTGGCGAAGTAGAAGCGCGCGGTGGCCAGCTTGGCGGCATAGAACGGGTCGCCGCCGCCTTGCTTCTGCAGCGCGACCTTGGCCATCCTCGCCCACAGATAGGCGAACACGAGGTGGCCGCAGACGCGCAGGTAGTCGACCGCCGCGGCGCCCACTTCGTCGGGATCCTTGAAGGCCTTGATGCCGATCTCGGTGGTCAGCTTGGTCACCTTCTCGCCCAGTTCGGCAAGCGGGTTGACGAACTCCTGCATCGCCTCGTCGACGCCTTCTTCCTCGACGAACTCGGCGACCAGCTTGCCGAACTTCTTCAGCTTGGCGCCGTTGTCGGAAAGGATCTTGCGGCCGAGCAGATCGAGCGACTGGATCGTGTTCGTGCCCTCGTAAATCATGTTGATGCGCGAGTCGCGAACGAACTGCTCCATGCCCCATTCGCGGATGTAGCCGTGGCCGCCGAAAACCTGCAGGCAGTGCGAGGTCGAGATCCAGGCGTTGTCGGTGAAGAAGGCCTTGACGATCGGCGTGAGCAAGGCCACCAGGTCGGCGCAATCCTTCTTCACCTCCTCGTCGTCGCTCGCCATCTCCTTGTCGAGCAGCAGCGTCGTGAAGATGGCGAGCGCGCGGCCGCCCTCGGCATAGGCGCGCGCGGTGAGCAGCATCTTCCTCACGTCGGGGTGGACGATGATCGGGTCGGCCGGCTTGTCGGGCGCCTTGGCGCCGGATAGCGAGCGCATCTGCAGCCGATCCTTGGCGTAGGCGGCGGCGTTCTGGTACGCCACTTCGGTCAGGCCCAAACCCTGCATGCCGACGCCGAGGCGGGCCGCGTTCATCATCACGAACATCGCCGCAAGGCCCTTGTTCGGCTGGCCGACCAGCGTGCCTTCGGCGTCTTCGAGAACGATCTGCGCCGTGGCGTTGCCATGAATGCCCATCTTGTGCTCGAGTCCGCCGCACCAGATGCCGTTGCGCTCGCCGAGCGAGCCGTCGGCCTTGACCTTCCATTTCGGCACGACGAAGAGCGAGAGGCCCTTCGAGCCGATCGGCGAATCGGGCAGCCGCGCCAGCACGAGATGGACGATGTTCTCGACCATGTCGTGCTCGCCGGCCGAGATGAAGATCTTGTTGCCGGTGAGCTTGTAGGTGCCGTCGGCCTGCCCTTCTCTTTCAAAGGGAATGGCCTTGGTGCGCAGCAGCCCGAGGTCGGTGCCGCAC
>JANXWR010000155.1 GCA_025351025.1 Burkholderiales bacterium
AGCCGCGACCGTAGGACAGCGCGACCGGCAGGCGCCCGTAGGTCTTCATGACGTGCGGTTCGGGCGCGGCGGGCAGCTTCTCGGGCGCGTTCATGTCGGCACTCCGGCAAAGGGGGCGAAAGGGGGTGCGATTCTAAAGCCGGCATTCGTGCACCTTGGCGCGGATGTTGCAGCGCAACAGGGTCGCTGCGCAGGCGCGACAATCGACTGCAACTCCTTCTTCATTGCGTGGCCGAGCCTCGAACAGTCTTCATCCAGGGCGTGACGCGCGACGGCAAGCCGTTTCGTCCGAGCGACTGGGCCGAGCGCCTGGCCGGCACGATGTCGTGCTTTCGCCCCGACGGCGCCGGCGCGCGCGGCCCCTTCATCGGCTATTCGCCCTACTGCGTGCCGCGCGACCTCGGCGGCATCAAGGGCGTGCTCGTCGACCCGGCCTTGCGCGAGATGGAGCCGATGGCCTGGGACTTCGTCATGCACTTCGCGCGCGACAACGGGCTCGTCGTGATCGAGGATCCCGTGCTGGACTGAGCGGACGACAGCGAACCGCCGCCGGAAATGAAAAAGGGCTCGCGATGCGAGCCCTTTTTTGGCGGTGTCTGACGATCAGGCCGTGGCCAGCGCCTTGACCTTGGCCGAGAGCCGGCTCTTGTGGCGGGCGGCCTTGTTCTTGTGGAACAGGCCTTTGTCGGCGACCGAGTCGATGACTGGTTGGGCGGCCTTGAACAGTTCAGCCGCCTTGGCCTTATCACCCGAGTCGACCGCCTTCTGCACGTTCTTGATGACGGTACGAAAGTGCGAGCGCATCGCCGTGTTCGCGGCATTGAGCTTCAGATCCTGGCGGACGCGCTTGAGGCCCGAGGCGATGCGGACGGTCTTTTTCTTGGCTTTGGAGGCGGTGGCCATGTCTGGTATGAGCTGGGGCTAGCTGGTTTTCGGCAAAGACCGCGAGTATAGCATTCGCACCCATGAATTTGCTCCGCGCCGCGTCCACGATCTCCTTCTTCACGCTGCTGTCGCGCATCACCGGGCTGCTGCAGATCATCGTCGTCTCGGCGCTGTTCGGCGCCGGTGCCTCGTTCGACGCCTTCAACGTCGCCTTCCGCATCCCCAACCTGCTGCGACGGCTGTTCGGCGAAGGCGCTTTCTCGCAGGCCTTCGTGCCGACCCTGGCGCGGGCCCGCGCCAGCGACGGCGACGAGGCGACGCAGCGCCTCATCGACGCGGTCGGCACGATCCTCTTCTGCGCCCTGGTCCTGACCTGCATCGCCGGCGTCGTCGCCGCGCCGATCATCGTCTTGCTGATGGCCTCGGGGCTGGCCCACTTCGACGAGGCGGTGGTCATGACCCGCATCATGTTTCCCTACATCGGCTTCATCTCGCTGGTGTCGCTGTCGGCGGGCGTGCTCAACACCTGGAAGCGCTTCGCAGTGCCGGCAGCGACGCCGGTGCTGCTCAACCTGTCGATGATCGCCGCCGTCGTCCTGATCGGCCCGGCCTTCGAGCGCGCCGGCATCCAGCGCATCTACGCGCTGGCCGCCGGCGTCATGCTGGGCGGCGTGCTGCAGCTCGCGGTGCAGCTGCCGGCGCTGGCGCGGATCGGCCGGCTGCCCAAGATCGGCCTTGGCTTCAAGGCGCTCGCCGCGGCCTGGCATCACCCGGGCGTGCGCACCGTGTTGCGCCAGATGGCGCCGGCGCTGCTCGGCGTCTCGGTGGCGCAGCTCTCGATCCTCATCAACACGCAGATCGCCTCGCACCAGGGCGTGGGTGCGGTGTCGTGGCTCTTCTATGCCGACCGGCTGATGGAGTTTCCGACCGCGCTGCTCGGCGTCGCCCTCGGCGCGGTGCTGATCCCGCAGCTTTCGGCAGCGCAGGCCCGCCAGGACGTGGCCGGCTACTCGGGCATGCTCGACTGGGGCCTGCGCGTCGCCCTGGTCCTGACCCTGCCCTGCGCCGCCGCCTTGCTCGTCTTTCCCGAGGCCCTGATCGCGACCCTGTTCCAGCATGGCGCCTTCGACGCCCGCGACGTCGCCAAGACGGCGATCGCGCTGCGCGCCTACGGCGTCGGCCTGGTCGGCATCATCGGCGTGAAGATCCTGGCCCCCGGCTTCTACGCCCGCCAGGACCTGCGCACGCCGGTGACCATCGCCATCATCGTGCTGGTGCTGACGCAGGCCATGAACGTGCTCTTCGTGCCGTGGATCGGCCACGCCGGGCTGGCCCTTTCGGTCGGCCTCGGCGCGACGATCAACGCGGTCTGGCTCTTCGTCGGACTGAAGCGCGGCGGCTGGTACCAGCCGATGCCGGGCTGGGGTCGCTTTGCGGCAACCGTCGTGCTGGCCACGCTCCTCATGGGCGCCTTGCTGGCGTTCGCGACGGTCGGGATCGACTGGGTCGGCCTGCACGGCCGCGACGGATTGCGCGTCGCCTGGCTGTCCGCCTGCCTCGGCGCGGCCACGCTCGTCTACTTCGGCGTTCTCTTCGTGGCCGGCTTTCGGCCACGCGATTTCTTCCGCCGCGGTTAGACCGCAGCGGCGCCAGGTTCTAAACTCGTCGCATGTCCGGGCTCTTGCCGCTCCTTCCGCCGACCGCGCTCGACTACTTTGCCTCGCTGGTGGCCGAAGACGAGAGCCTGCCCCTGCTCGAGGCGGCGATTGCGGTCGCCCAGCATGACTTTCCGCGCCTCGACACTCAGGCGACGCTGGCCGAGATCGATACGCTGGCGGCGCGTCTCAACAAGCGCATCGCCCGCGACGCCGCGCCGATGCAGCGGCTGCGCCTGCTGAACCGCTTCTTCTTCCAGGAATTGGGTTTCTCCGGCAACGTCAACGACTACTACGACCCGCGCAACAGCTACGTCCACTGTGTGCTCGAAACGCGGCGCGGCATACCGATCACGCTGGCCCTGCTCTACATCGAGCTGGCGACGCAGATCGGCCTCAGTGCCTACGGCGTTTCCTTTCCCGGCCATTTCCTGGCCAAGGTGCACATGCCGCAGGGTGAGATCGTCATCGACCCCTTTACCGGCCAGTCGATGTCGCGCGATGCGCTCGATGCCCTGCTCGTGCCGTACCGGCGGCGCAGCGGCAAGACCGGCGGCAACGAGCCGCTGCTGCGCGACTTTCTCCAGGCCGCCGTGCCGCGCGAAGTGATCGCCCGGATGCTGCGCAACCTGAAGGAGATCTTTCGCGGCAGCCAGGACGCGGCCCGCCTGCTCGGCATCGCCGAACGGCTGGTCATCCTGCTGCCCGACGCCTGGGAGGAGCGGCGCGACCGCGGCCTCGTCCACGCGGCCCTCGGCGCGCGCTTCCCGGCCATGGCCGACCTGGCCGGCTACCTCGAGCATGCGCCCGATGCGGCGGATCGCCCGGCCATCCGCAAGCGCCTCGCGGAGCTCGGCCACGACGGCACCTCGCGCCTCCACTAGCAGGACGATGACCGACCTCCGACCTCGCCTCGCTTCGAGCCGCCCGAGCGCTGCATGCTCCTGACGCCCGCCCAGCGGCGCATCCTCAACTGGGCAGCGCTCGCCGTCGCGATCGGCGTGCTCGTCTGGCTGCTCGCGCCGGTGCTGACGCCGTTCGCGATCGGCGCCGTGCTCGCCTACGCCTTGCATCCGGCGGTCGAAAAGCTGGCGGCGCGGCGCGTGCCGCGTTTGCTCGCGGTGGCGCTGGTCGAGATCGGCTTTATCGTCGCCGCCGCGGCGCTGGTGCTGCTCGTCGTGCCTATCCTGTCGAAGGAGCTGCCGCTGCTGCGCGACCAGCTGCCGCTGCTCGTCGAGCGCATCAACCACGCGGTATCGCCCTGGCTGATGCAGATGGGCGTCAACGTCGGCCTCGACGCGGCCAGCCTGAAGGCCTTTCTCCTCAAGTACCTCGACGCCAACTGGGACGATTCGATCGCCACCGCGCTGGCCTCGGTGCGCATCGGCGGCAGCATCGTCCTCACCGTCGTCGGCTACGTTGTGCTCGTGCCGGTGGTACTGTTCTACCTGCTCGACGACTGGCCGCTGTACATCGAGCGCATCGTCAACCTCGTGCCGCCGCGCCTGCGCGGCGCAGTCTCGTCCTTCGTCGGCGAGTGCGACACGGTGCTGGGCCAGTACCTGCGCGGCCAGCTGCTCGTGATGCTGATGATGGCCGCCTTTTACAGCGTCGGCCTGGCGCTGTTCGGCTTCGAGCTGGCGGTGCCGGTCGGCGTTTTCACCGGCTTGGCGATCTTCGTGCCCTACGTCGGCTTCGGCATCGGCCTGATATTGGCGCTGCTCGCCGGGGCGCTGCAGTTCACCGGCTGGTACGGACCGCTCGCCGTGCTCATCGTCTACGGCATCGGCCAGATCGTCGAAGGCATGTTCCTGACGCCGAGGATGGTCGGCGGGCGTATTGGCATGAGTCCGCTCACCGTCATCTTCGCGCTGTTCGCGTTCGGCCATCTGTTCGGCTTCGTCGGCGTGTTGATCGCATTGCCGGTAAGCGCGCTGATCGCCGTCGTCGTCGGCCGCCTGCGCTCCGGTTACGCCAAGAGCAGCCTCTACGTCGGATGAAGCAGATTCCGTTGGCGATCGGGCCCGAGCCGGCGCGCACCTTCGAGAATTTCCTGCCCGGCACCAACGCCGGCGCGCTCGCCCATCTGCTGGCGCTCGCCCCCGGCGCACCGCCGGTCTACCTCTGGGGCCCGCCCGGCAGCAGCAAGACGCATTTGCTCCAGGCCTTCGTGCAGCGCGCGCAGCTGCAGGGCGAGTCGACGGCATGGTTCGGCGCCGGCGACGCCGCGCCCTGGCAGGCACCCGAGCATTGCGACTGGCTCGTGTTCGACGACTGCCAGGACTTCGACGTGGCTCAACAGCAAGCCGCGTTTTCGCTTTTCGTCGACGCGGCCGGGCGCGGCGCCGTCGTCCTGGCCGCGGGCAGCGTGCCGCCGGTCGACCTCGCCGTCCGCGAGGACCTGCGCACGCGGCTCGGCTGGGGCCATGTCTTCGCGCTGTCGCCGCTGGCCGAGCCCGAGGTCCGCTCGGCGCTGCGCCGCGAGGCGGACCGGCGCGGCACCTTCCTGTCCGACGAGGTCATGGACTACCTGCTGACCCGCTTCGCGCGCGACCTCAAGCACCTGATGGCGCAGCTCGACCGGCTCGACGAGTTCTCGCTCTCGACCAAGCGTGCCATCACCGTGCCGCTGCTCAAGCAGATGCTGGCCGAGGAGGGCGCGGCTTGACGCCGGCGCCTGATGCCGGGCCGGCACCCAGCCCCGCCCGGCGCCGCCGCCAGGGCGCCGGACGGCGTGACAACCTGGCCCTGTTCGACCTCGACCTGACGCTGCTGCCGATCGATTCCGACCATGCCTGGGGCGAATTCGTGATCGGCCTCGGCTGGGTCGACGCGGCGCGCTTCCGCGCCGGCAACGACGCCTTCTACGCCCAATACCGACAGGGTCGGCTCGACATCGCCGAATACATCGCCTTCGCCACCGCACCGCTGCGCGACCGGTCGGCCGAAGAGCTGGCCGCCGCCCAGGCGCGCTTCATGCGCGAGGTCATCGAGCCGGCGCTGCGGCCGGGCGCGCTCAAGCTCGTCGCGGTGCATCGGGAGCGCGGTGACCGTCTCGCCATCGTCACCTCGACCAACGACTTCATCACCGCGCCGATCGCCGCGCGCTTCGGCGTCGAGGCCTTGATCGCGGTGCGCCTGGAGCGCGGCGCCGGCGGCGCTTTCACCGGCCGGATCGAGGGCACGCCCTCCTACCGCGAGGGCAAGGTCGCGCGTGTCGGACAATGGCTGGCGAAAAGCGGCCTCGGCTGGGGCGACTTCGAGCGCATCAGCGTCTACAGCGATTCGTCCAACGACCTGGCCCTGCTCGAACGCGCGACCGACCCGGTCGCCGCCAATCCGTCGCCGGACCTCGAAGCCATCGCTCGCGAACGGGGCTGGCGCATCGTGAGACTCTTCGAACAATGATCAAGAAATTCATCGACAGGCTGCTCGGCAAGTCCGCTTCGGGCACGTCGGCGGCGCGCGCCGGTAAGCGCGTCGAGGTTGCCAGGTCCGAGCACGGCATCGACCCCAAGCTCGTCGACGAGCGCGCCGTCAAGGTCGTGGCCACGCTCGTCGATGGCGGCTACGAGGCCTACATCGTCGGCGGCGCGGTGCGCGACCTGGTGGTGGGCCTCCGGCCCAAGGACTTCGACGTCGCCACCAACGCCACGCCCGAGCAGGTGAAGGGCCTGTTCCGGCGCGCCTTCATCATCGGCCGGCGCTTTCGCATCGTCCACGTCGTCTTCGGGCGCGGTCGCCAGGACCGCGGCCTTTCCGAGGTGATCGAGGTCTCGACCTTTCGCGCCCGCCCCGACGCCGCCGCGGCCGACCTGGTGAGCGGCAACGAGAAGACCTCGAAGAGCGAGATGGCAGGCAAGAGCCACGTCGTCGACGCCGAGGGCCGGGTCCTGCGCGACAACGTCTGGGGCCCGCAGATGGAGGACGCCGAGCGCCGCGACTTCACCGTCAATGCGATGTACTACGACCCGCTGCGCGAGATCGTCGTCGACTATCACGGCGGCATGAAGGACGTGAAGAAAAGGCTCTTGCGCATGATCGGCGACCCGGTGCTGCGCTACCGCGAAGACCCGGTGCGCATCATCCGCGCGGTGCGCTTCGCGGCCAAGCTCGGCTTCGAGATCGAGGCCAAGACGCGCGCGCCGATCAAGGAGATGGCGGCGCTGCTCGACAACGTGCCGCAGTCGCGCACCTTCGACGAGATGATCAAGCTGCTGCAGACCGGCCATGCGCTGGCCTCGATCGTCGAGCTGAAGAAGCTCGGGCTGCACCGCGGCGTGTTCCCCGTGCTCGACGTCGCCCTCGACGAGGCGCAGCGCCACGACGGGCGCGAGAAGTTCGTGCGCCTGGCGCTTGCCGATACTGATGAGCGGGTCGCCGCCGACAAGCCGGTGGCGCCCAGCTTCATGCTCGCGGCGATGCTCTGGCACGACGTGCAGGACGGCTGGAAGCGGCGCCAGGCCGCAGGCGAAGCGCCGTTCCCGGCCCTGCAGGCAGCGATCGACGCCGCCTTCGACGCGCGCATTGGCGACATTTCGGGCCGCGGCAAGCTGGCCATCGACATGCGCGAGATCTGGATGCTGCAGCCGCGCTTCGAGCGGCGCGCCGGCAACTCGGCGATGACCCTGCTCGAGCAGCCGCGCTTTCGCGCCGGGCTCGACTTCCTGCGACTGCGCGGCAAGGTCGGCGAGGCCGACCCGGCGCTGGCGGTCTGGTGGGAGGCCTTCTTCCAGGCCAGCGACGACGAGCGCGGCCGCATGCTCGACGCGGTGCGCGAGCCGCGCAGCGGGCCGCGCCGCGTCAAGCGCGCGGCGCCGGTGGGCGAGGCCGCGGCATCGTCCGCTGCGGTGGCGACGCCGTCATCCTCGGCTTCGACCGACATCGACGAGTCCGATGCGCCGGCCCAGGAAGGCGAGGCGCCGCGCAAGCGCCGTCGTCGCCGTCGCCGTCCGTCCGGGGCCGGCGACACGCCGTCGTGACGCCCGATCCCAAGCGCGCCGGTTTCGATCCGGCGCGCCTGACCGCCCTCGTCGCAGCGCTGCAGCGACAGGTCGACGCCAAGCGCATGCCGGGCGCGGTCTTCCACGTCGAGCGGCGCGGCGTCGTCGCGGCGATCGAGTCTCTCGGGCTTGCCGATCCGGCGCGCCGCACGCCGATGCGCGCCGACACCATCTTTCGCATCCATTCGATGACCAAGCCGATCGTCTCGGTCGCGCTGATGCGCTTTTTCGAGATGGCGATGGTCCGCCTCGATGATCCGGTGGCGCGCTTCCTTCCTGAATTCGCGACGACAACGCGGCTGACCGAAAGCTACGGCCACGAGGTGCTGGTCGCGCCGGCGCGCGCCCTGACCGTGCAGGATCTGCTGCGCCACACTGCCGGTCTGACCTACGAGTTCCTGCCGCCCTCGGCGGTGCGCCGCCGCTACCTCGCGAGCGATCTGTTCTCGCGTCGGCGCAGCAATGCCGAGCACGTCGCGGCGCTCGCCGGCCTGCCTCTGCAGCACGAGCCGGGCAGCACCTGGGAATACAGCCGCGCCACCGATGTGCTCGGCCGGCTCGTCGAAGTGCTGGCGAATCGTCCGCTCGGCGAGCATTTGCGAGAGGCCCTGTTCGAGCCGCTCGGCATGACAGACACCGGCTTTCACGTCGCGGCGGATCGGCACGAGCGGATCGCCGACGCCTTCGCCGTCGACCCTGACGGCGGCTCGGCGCCAGCGCTGATCGACGTGCGCGAGCCGGCGCGGCTCGAGTCGGGCGGCGGCGGGCTGGTCTCCACGGCGGGCGACTACGCGCGCTTCCTGCGCATGCTGCAAGGCGGTGGCCGCCTCGACGGCGCCCGCGTCCTCGGCCGCAAGACGGTCGGGTTCATGACCAGCGATCACTTGGGAGCGATACCCATCGCCTGCCCCGACGTGCTGCCGCCGGGCCACGGCTTCGGCCTCGGCTTCGCGGTGCGGCTGGCGACCGGCATCGCCGCCGTACCGGGCTCGCCGGGAACCTACGGCTGGGGTGGATCGGCCGGCACCGTGTTCTTCGTCGATCCGCACGAAGAGATGTTCGCGCTGATGATGATCCAGGCGCCGAACCAGCGCGAGGAATTCCAGCAGCTGTTCCGCAACATGGTCTACGCGGCGATCGACGACTGAGCGGGCAGGCGATGCAAACGCCGGGCGAAGACGCCTTCATCGCGCTCGGCTCCAATCTCGGCGACCGCGGCGCCGAGATCGAGCAGGCCTTGGTGGAGATCGCGTCCCTGCCGGGCACGCAACTCGTTGCGCGCTCGTCGCAGTACGAATCGCCGCCGCTGCAGGCTGGCGGTGGCGACTATCGCAATGCGGTCGCGCAGGTGCGCACGACGCTCGCGCCCCCGGCGCTGCTTCATGCGCTGCTGGCGATCGAAGCCCGGCGCGGTCGCGTGCGCCGCTTCGTCAACGCGCCGCGCACGCTCGATCTCGACCTGCTGCTGCACGGCACGGCAGAGATCGCCAGCGCCGAGCTGGTGCTGCCGCACCCACGCATGCACCAGCGCGCCTTCGTGCTCGCGCCGCTCGCCGAGATCGCGCCCGGCCTCGTCGTGCCGGGCCGCGGTCGGGTCGAAGACCTGCTGCGCGGAGTGGCCACGCAGCGCATCGCTAAACTTGATCGATGACGTCGTCCCTGCAGCGCTTCCGCCACATCGCCGTCGAGGGACCGATCGGCGCCGGCAAGACGACGCTGACGCGCCTGATCGCGGCCCGCATCGGTGCCGACGCGATGCTCGAGCAGCCGGCCGAGAACCCGTTTCTCGACCGTTTCTACGACGACATGGCGGGCTATGCCTTCCAGACCCAGCTCTTCTTCCTGTTCCAGCGCGAGCGCCAGATGCGCACCATGGCGCAGCCGAGCATGTTCGCCCACGCCGTGGTGAGCGACTTCATGTTCGCCAAGGATGCCCTCTTCGCCAAGCTCAACCTCAGCGACGACGAGTACCGGCTCTACGCGCAGATGCACCGGCCGATCGCGGCGCAGCTGCGCGAGCCCGATCTCGTCGTCTGGCTGCGCGCTTCGCCGCGCTCCCTGCTGGCGCGCGTGCGCAGCCGCGGCGTGGCGATGGAGCGCGGCATCGAGATCGCCTACCTCGAGCGGTTGTGCGACGCCTACGCCGAGTTCTTCGGCGGCTACGACGGCGCGCCGGTCTACGCCGTCGACACCGATCAGTTCAATCCGCTCGAGCGCGAGGCCGACCTCGCCGAGCTGCTCGCCGGGCTCGAAGGCTTCGGCGAACGTCGCGGCCATTTCGGCGCGCGGGCCGATTCAGCATTCGTTTGAACCTGCGCTTAGACTGCGCGTCGGATTGAACCTTCCCTTGTCCGAATCCCGGAGATCTCGATGAATTCACGCCGTCACTTCATTCGCCTGGCCGCTTGCTCGAGCGCTGTCCTGATCGCCGGCCGCGAGGCGCTGGCTGCCGACCCGCCGATGGTCGACGAGAAGGATCCGCAGGCAGTCGCGCTCGGCTACGTCGCCGATGCGACGAAGGCGAACAAGGTCAAGTACGCGAGCTACAAAGACGGTCAGCTGTGTTCGAACTGCCAGTTCTATCAAGGCAAGGTGGGCAGCGCGAGCGGCGCCTGCCCGGTGCTCGGCGGCAAGCTGGTCGCGGCCAAGGGCTGGTGCAGCGCCTACGCGAAGAAGGCGGCGTGAGCTGACTCCCGCGGCTCGCTATTCCATCGTCAGCTTCGATCTCGACGGCACGCTGGTCGACACCGCGGGCGAGATCGCCGAGGCGGCCAATCGCACGGTCGAGGATTTCGGCCTGCCGCGCCAGCCCGTCGACGAGATCACGAAGCTTATCGGTGCCGGCATGAAGGAGCTGATGCTCGGCCTGCTGCGCCGGATCGGCGCCGGCGGCACGGGCTCGCCCATCGCCATCGACGAGAGCGCGGTGCTCGATCGCTTCGCCCACCACTACGCGGGGACGGTGGGCACGACCTGCCGCGCCTACCCTTCGGCGCGCGAAGCGCTGGCGCGCCTGCGCCGGGCAGGCGTGCGGCTGGCCTGCGTCACGAACAAGGAAGAACGCTACAGCCGCAGCGTGCTGGCCGCGTGCGCCATGCACGGCGCCTTCGAGCTGCTCGTCGGCGGCGACACGCTGGCCGTGAAGAAGCCGGATGCGCGCGTGCTCGGCCATGTCGTCGCGACGCTCGGCGGAGAGCGCGCGAGCACGGTCCATGTCGGCGACTCGCGCACCGACGTCGAGGCGGCGCGCAACGCCGGCGTCGCCGCGTGGGTGGT
>JANXWR010000177.1 GCA_025351025.1 Burkholderiales bacterium
GCCGGCCTTCGCCGAGCCGTCGTTCGGATGCCAGACCAGCTCTTCCATCGTCAGCCAGCCCATGCCCTGGATGAAGCCGCCTTCGACCTGGCCGATGTCGATGGCCGGGTTGAGCGAGCGGCCGGCGTCGTGCAGCACGTGGGCCGCGAGCAGCTTCCATTCGCCGGTCAGCGTGTCGACCACGACCTCACTCACCGCGGCGCCGTAAGCGAAGTAGAAGAACGGCCGGCCTTGCATCGTGTCCTTGTCCCACGACAGGCCGGGCGTCGCATAGAAGCCGTCGGACCAGAGCTGGACCCGCGCCATGTAGGCCTCGACGACCAACTCGCGAAACGTCATCGTCTTCACGTTGCCGATCGAGACCGAGCCGTTGGCGAAGCGCACCTCGCCCGCCTGCACTGCATGGTGCGTGGCGGCGAAGGCGACGAGGCGCTCCTTGATCTGCCGCGCCGCGTCCTGCGCCGCCTTGCCGTTGAGGTCGCTGCCGGTCGAGGCTGCCGTCGCCGAGGTGTTGGCGACCTTGTGCGTGTCGGTGGCGGTGACGCGCACCGCGTCGAAGCCGATGCCGAGCTCGTGCGCAACGACCTGCGCGACCTTGGTGTTGAGGCCCTGACCCATCTCGGTGCCGCCATGGTTGACGAGCACGGAGCCGTCGCCGTAGACATGCACCAGGGCGCCGGCCTGGTTGAGATGGACCAGGTTGAAAGAGATGCCGAACTTCACCGGCGTCAGCGCCAGGCCGCGTTTGAGGACGACGCTCTTCGCGTTGTACGCCGCGATCTCGGCGCGCCGCGTGCGGTAGCTGCTCGTCGCTTCGAGCTCGGCGACGAGCTCGTGGATGACGTTGCCCTCGACGAGCTGGCCGTAGGGCGTGACGTTGCGTCCCTCGTCGACCCTCGCCCCAGCCTTCTCCCGCGTGCGGGAGAAGGAGCCAGCCCCGCCTTCTCCCTCTCCCGCTTGCGGGAGAGGGTCGGGGTGAGGGCTCGGCCCGTAGAAGTTGACCCGGCGCACGTCGAGTGCATCCTTGCCGAGCTTGCGCGCGATCGAGTCGACGATGTTCTCGATCGCGATCGCGCCCTGCGGCCCGCCGAAGCCGCGAAACGCGGTATTGCTCTGCGTGTTGGTCCGGCCCGAGAAACCGTGGATGGCGACGTCGGGCAGCCAGTAGGCGTTGTCGAAGTGGCAGATCGCGCGCGTCATCACCGGGCCGGAGAGATCGGCCGAGAAGCCCGCGCGCGAGACCATCGTCAGCTCGGCACCGAGGACGCGGCCATCGTCGTCGTAGCCGATTTCGTACTCGTAGTGGAAGCAATGGCGCCGGCCGGTGACCATGAAGTCGTCGTCGCGATCCAGGCGCAGCTTGACCGGACGGTTCAGCTTCTTCGCGGCGATCGCGGCGACGCAGGCGAACAACGCCGATTGCGATTCCTTGCCGCCGAAGCCGCCGCCCATGCGCCGGCATTCGACCTGCACGTGGTGCGACTGCAGCTTCAGGCAATGCGCCACCAGGTGCTGCATCTCGCTCGGGTGCTGGGTCGAGCAGTGCACCAGCATGCCGTCGTCCTCGCGCGGGATCGCGTAGGAGATCTGGCCTTCGAGATAGAACTGCTCCTGGCCGCCGACCTCGAGCGTGTCGACGAGGCGATGCGGCGCCGCGTCGATCGCGGCCCGTGCGCGGCCGCGCGCCAGGTGCATCGGCGGCAGCACGTAGCTTTGCGCAGCATGCGCCTCCACCGGCGTGAGCAGGGCCGGCAAGGGCTCGACGCGGACCGCCGCCTTCGCCTGCGCCGCCGCGCGCCGCGCCGCGTCGCGGGTCTCGGCGATGACGGCGAACACCGGCTGGCCGAGATAGCGGACGACGCCGTCGGCGAGGATCGGATCGTCGTGCATGACAGGGCCGCAGTCGTTGGGCCCGGGGATGTCGCCGGCGGTGAGCACGGCGACGATGCCGGGCATCGCCGCGATGAGCGCGACGTCGATGGCGAGCAGCTTGCCGTGCGCCACCGGCGAGAGGCCAAGCGCGGCGTGCAGCGTGCCGGCCAGCTCGGGCAGGTCGTCGACATAGGGCGCGCGGCCGGCGACGTGGAGGTGCGCCGACTCATGCGGCTGCGACACGCCGACGCGTCCGCCGGCGGCCAGGTCGGCGCTCGGCGCGGCCAGCCAGCGCGGGTCGAGGGCGCGGTTCATGGACTGTCCACCGGCATCGGCGTCGTCGTCGGCAGCACGTGCGGCATCGCGCTCCAGACGCTGGTCTCGTGCAGGGCGAGCGGCGCATCGGCGCGCGTTTCGAGCCAGAGGCGGCGCAGCAGGTTCTGCGCGACCTGCAGGCGATAGGCGGCGCTCGCTCGCATGTCGGTGAGCGGCGCGAAGTCGACGGCGAGCGCCTGCTGGGCGGCGGCGACGGTCGCTTCGTTCCACGGCTGGCCGAAGACAGCGGCCTCGGTGGCGGCGGCGCGTTTCACGGTCGCCGCCATGCCGCCGAATGCGAATCGCGCCGTCGTGACGACGCCGCCGTCGAGCCCGATCACGAAGCCGGCGCAGAGCGCCGAGATGTCGCAGTCGAAGCGCTTCGAGATCTTGTAGGCACGGACCTCGGCCGGGTCGTCGAGCGGGACTTCGATTGCCTGCACGAACTCGCCGGCCTTGAGCTTGTTCTGCATGTAGCCGGTGTAGAAGTCGTCGAGCGCGATGCGGCGCACGCGTTCGCCGCGGCGCAGCACCAGCGTCGCGGCCAGCGCCATGAGCACCGGCGGCGCGTCGCCGATCGGCGAGCCGTTGGCGACGTTGCCACCCATCGTGCCGGCGTGGCGCAGGGGTACGCCGGCAAAGCGCAGCCAGACGTCGGCGAGCGTCGGCCAGCGCGAGACCAGCGCCCGCCAGGCGTCCTCCAGCGAGGCGCCGGCGCCGATCGAGAGCAGGCCGTCGTGCACCTCGACCGCCTTCAGCGCGTCGACACCGCCGATGAAGAGCAGCGAGGGCAGCTCGCGGAACATCTTGTTGACCCAGAGGCCGATGTCGGTCGAGCCGGCGAGGATGCGCGCCTCGGGGTGCGCCAGGCGCTCGGCGGCAAAGGCCTCGAGCGTCTTGGGTGCGACGAATTCGGCGCCCGTGCCGGCGTAGCGAAAGGTCTCGTCCGAGCGCAGCGATTCCAGCGCGGCGCGCGCCGGCGCGGTGTCGAACGTCGCGCCGGGCAGGTCGAACATGCGCTCGCCGGCATCGAGGATCGGCCGGTAGCCGGTGCAGCGGCAGAGGTTGCCCGAGAGCTCGTCGGCGAGCTCCTGCCGCGTCGGCCGCGTGCCGCGCGCGCCGTGGTGCTGGTAGGTGGCCCAGAGCGACATGACGAAGCCCGGCGTGCAGAAGCCGCACTGCGAGCCGTCGCACTCGACCATCGCCCGTTGCACCGGGTGCAGTTCGGCGCCGTCCTGCAGGTCCTCGACGGTGAAGAGGGCCTTGCCGTCCAGGGCAGGCAGGAACTGAATGCAGGCGTTGGCGGTGGTCAGGCGGAGGCCGCCCACGACCTCGGGCCCGCCTGCCTGCGCCGCGCCCGCCAGCTCGCCGACGACGACGGTGCAGGCGCCGCAGTCGCCCTCGTTGCAGCCTTCCTTGGTGCCGACGCAGCGTACCTCCTCGCGCAGCCAGTCGAGCACGGTGCGCGTCGGCGGCACGCCGTCGACTTCGACGACGGCGCCGCGGTGGAAGAAGCGGATCGGGCGGCTGCTCATGGGACGGTCAGGCACTTGGATGATGCAGCGAAGGTAAACCCTCGCGTGAAAAGCGATATACAGCGGCAGGCATGCCACCTATGATTGTCGCAGTATGACGACCGACGCTGCATTCGGGAAGATCGAGCTTCATCTCATCCGGGTGTTGCAGACCTTGATCAGCGAACGGAGCGTCTCGCGCGCGGCCATGCGGCTGGGCAGCACCCAGCCGGCGGTCAGCGCCCAGTTGCGGCGCCTGCGCGTGCTTACCGGCGACGCGCTCCTGGTTCGCGCCGGCAACGCCATGACGCCGACCGAGACGGCGATGCAATTGCTGGGCCCGGCCACGTCGCTGCTGCGCGAGGCCGAGCGGCTGTTCGGCGCGCACGCCCGCCAGCGCAGCTTCGAGGCGGCGAGCACCGAGGCGACCTTTCGCATCGCCGCCAGCGACTACCTCGATCCGCTCTTCCTGCCCGAGCTGGTCGCCCACGTGAAACGCCTGGCGCCGCAGGTCCGGCTGGAGCTGCTGCCGCTGACCGGCGAATATGACTATCCCAAGCGCCTCGCCGCCGCCGAGGTCGACCTGGTCGTCGGCAACTGGCTGCAGCCGCCCGGCGAGCTGCACCTGGGCCGGCTCATCAGCGACGAGATCGTCTGCCTGGTCGGCGACGCCTATCCGGCCGGTCGCGGCCGCTGGACGGCCGAGCGCTATCTGGCCGCCGAGCACGTCGCGCCGATGCCTTTCCACGCCAACTCGCCCGGTGTCGTCGACGACCACCTGGCCTCGCTCGGCCTGGCGAGAAACGTCGTCGTGCGCAGCGCCCACTTCGGCCTGATCCCGACCATGGTCGCGCAAAGCATGCTGGTGCTGACGACCGGTCGGCTCTTTTGCTCGCGCTATGTCGACGCGCTGCCGGTGAAGATCCTGCGCTGCCCGGTACCGTTTCCGCCGCTCAACTACTACCAGCTCTGGCACGACGTGACGCATGCGTCGGCGCCGGCCAAGTGGCTGCGCGAGCAGGTGCGCGAGGTGGCGCGCAACCTCGCCGGGCACGGCATGTTGAGGCGGGCGGCGTGAGCGGGACACGCATGGCCTTGCGTGGCGACCTGCTCGACTTCAGCGCCGCGCCGGCCTGGGGCGAGACCGAGTCCGCTGCGGTGCGCTATCGGCCCGCGCACTGGCTGCTCGTCGAAGGCGGTCGCATCGCCGCCGTGCAGACCGAGCCGCCGCCCGAAGGCTGGCCGCGGCACGACTACGCCGGCCGACTGATCCTGCCCGGCTTCATCGACACGCACGTGCACAGCCCGCAGATCGACGTCATCGCCAGTTACGGCACCGAGCTGCTCGACTGGCTGACCACGCACACCTTTCCGGCCGAGGCCCGCCACGCCGACATCGCGCACACCGAGGCGACGGCGTCCTTCTTCCTCGACGCGCTGCTCGCGCACGGCACGACGGCGGCGGTCGTTTTTCCGACCGTGCACAAGGCCTCGGTGGATGCGCTGTTCGCGGCGGCCGAGGCGCGCGGCATGCGCGTCATCGCCGGCAAGGTGCTGATGGACCGCAATGCGCCCGAGGGCCTGCGCGACGACGTCGTCAGCGGCGAGCGCGACATGGAAGAGCTGATCGCCCGCTGGCACGGCCGCGGCCGTCTCGCCTATGCGGTGACGGTGCGCTTCGCCGCGACCAGCTCGCCCGAGCAGCTCGCCCTCGCCGGGCACCTCTGCGCTGCCGACCCCAGCCTCTACATGCAGACGCATGTCGCCGAGAACCGCGCCGAAGTGCGCTGGATCAAGGAGCTCTTTCCGGCGGCGCGCAGCTACCTCGATGTCTACGCCCAGGCCGGCCTGCTCAACGCGAAGAGCGTGTTCGCGCACGGCATCTGGCTCGACGACGCCGACCGCGCCGCGCTCGCCGCGGCTGGCGCGCAGATCGCGCACTCGCCGTCGTCGAACCTGTTTCTCGGCAGCGGCCTGTTCGGCTGGCGCGCCGCCGAGGCGGCGGGCGTCAACGTCAGCCTGGCCAGCGACGTCGGCGGCGGCACCAGCCTGTCGATGCTGCGCAACATGGCCGACGCCTACAAGGTCCAGGCGCTGGCCGGCGAGCGACTCACGGCGTGGAAGGCGCTGCACGCCGCCACGCGCGGTGCCGCGAACGCGCTCGGTCTCGAGAACGAGATCGGCAGCTTCGAGCCCGGCAGCACCGCCGACGTCTGCGTCTGGGACCGCGCGGTCGGCCCGGTGGCGATGCGCCGCGCCGAGGTGGCCCGCACGTTGCATGAGCATGTCTTCGCGTGGATGACGCTCGCCGACGAGCGCAACCTCGTCGAGTCGTATATCGCCGGCGAGAGCCGCTACGCTCGCGCCTTGTCATCCTGAGCGAAGCGAAGGATCTGTCCACCATGCGACTCGAGCTCATCGGCATCAGCAAACAATACCCTGGCGACAAGGCCAACGACGGTATTGCGCTGAAGGTTCAAACCGGTGAGATCCACGCGGTTCTGGGCGAAAACGGGGCCGGCAAATCGACCC
>JANXWR010000230.1 GCA_025351025.1 Burkholderiales bacterium
GATGATTCCCGAAGCCGCTCCCTGCACGATGAAGATCGCCATCACCGAGCGCGGTGTCGCGCCCAGCGTGCGCAGGATGGCGATGTCGGCGCGCTTGTCGGTCACCGTCATGACCAGCGTCGAGACCAGGTTGAACGCGGCGACCGCGACGATCAGGGTCAGGATGATCGACAGCAGGCGCTTCTGGATCTGCACCGAGGCGAACCAGTTGCGATTAGTCTCGGTCCAGTCGCGGGCGACGATCTTCGGGCCGAGCGCGTACTCGAGCTCGGCGGCGACGCGCGACGCCTTCTCCAGGTCCTGCAGGCGCAGGCGCAGCCCGTTCGGCCCAGCGACGCGAAAGAGCGTCGCCGCATCGTCGAGGTGGACCAGCGCCAGGCCGTTGTCGTACTCGAAGTGGCCGGCGTCGAAGGTGCCGGCGACGTTGAGGACGGCCGAGCGCGGCACGACGCCGGCCGAGGTCGCGTTGCCGCCGGGCAGGACCAGCGTCACCTTGTCGCCGGCCTTGACACGCAGCGACCGCGCCAGCTCAACGCCCAGGACGACATTCGACGAGCCCGGCAGCAGGCTGGCGACCAGCTGCGGCTTCAGCCGCGCCGCGAGCTCGGTGACGGTCGCCTCCGCCTCGGGCAGGATGCCGCGTATGAGAACGCCGCGCATCTCGTCGCCGCGCGCGATCAGCGCCTGCGCCGCGACGAAGGGCGCCGCGCCGATCACCTCGGGGTTCTTGCGCGCCTCGGTGGCGACGGCTTGCCAGTCGGCAAGTGCGTTGCCCTGCGTCTCGAGCAGCTCGACGTGCGAGACGACCGAGAGCATGCGGTCGCGCACCTCCTTCTGGAAGCCGTTCATGACCGAGAGGACGATGATCAGCGCGGCGACGCCGAGGGCGATGCCGAGCATCGACACGCCGGAGATGAAGGAGATGAAGCGGTTCCTGCGCCCCGAACGGCCGGCCCGCGTGTAGCGCCAGCCGATCTGCAGCTCGTAGGGCCAGTTCATGCGGGGGGCATGCTACGCGAGAGGCCGAGCGGCGGCGCACCGAGGGTCACTCGGATAATCGGCCCATGCACCTGCTCGTTCCTTTCGCTTCCGACGACTCGGAAGCCTGCCGGCACGTGCTGCACGACCTCGCGCTGCCGAACCTGGCGCGGCTGCTCGCCCGCCTCGAGCCCGCGGCGCGCGACGAGGGCACCGCTGCCACGTTCTCGCCGCCGCATGAACGCGCGCTCGCCGCGGCCCGCGGCTGGCGTGGCAGCGATGGCGCCCTTCCCTTCGCGGCGGATGCGGCCGTCGCCGACGGCATCGCTGTCGCTGACCTGGCCTGGGGCCTCGTCACGCCGGCGCACTGGCAGCTCGGACGCGACCACGCGACGATGTTCGACCCGGCCCAGCTTGGCCTGGGCGAGGCGGAGTCGCGCCAGCTCTTCGCTGCCGTGCGCGAGCTGTTCGAGAGCGAAGGCTTCGCCGCCACCTGGGGCGCGGCGGATCGCTGGTACCTCGCCCGCGCCGAGCTCGAAGGCTTTGCCACCGCATCGCTCGACCGCGTCGTCGGCCGCAACGTCGACGGCTGGCTCGGTGAGACGCGCTCGGCCATGGGTCGGTTGCTGCGCCGCCTGCAGAGCGAAGTACAGCTCGTCTTCCACACCCACCCGGTCAACGAGGCGCGCGAAGAGCGCGGCGAAGCGGTGGTGAACTCGTTCTGGCTGAGCGGCTGCGGCAAGGCGCAGGCGGTCGACGAGGTGGCCGAGCCAACGGTGGACGAGTCGCTGCGCGCGCCTCTCCTGGCCGGTGACTGGGCGGCCTGGGCCGAGGCATGGCTGGCGCTCGATCGCGGGCCGATGGCGCAGATCGACCGTGTCGACACCTTGACCTTGTGCGGTGAGCGGCATGCGGCGCGGTTCGAGGCCGGCCCGCCCGGCCTGCTGCGCCGCCTGCGCCATCGATGGCGCGCTGTCGAGCCGCACACCGTGCTCGAAGGGCTGTAGATACGCATGAGCCCCGCACCGCCGCCCGAAGCGGCTCATTCCCGCTTGGCGGGACCGGCCGAAGGCCCTAGGGTGTACCAATGAGCTTCGAACCGATCGCCATCGACACCCGCGACGTGCCACCGCGCACGGCGTGGGCGCTCGAGCAGGCGGGCGTGCATCCGCTGCTGGCCCGCCTCTTCGCGGCGCGCGGCGTGAAGAGCGCCGACGAGCTCGACGAAACCCTCGCCAAGCTCTTGCCGCCGGCCGGCCTGCTCGGCGCCGCCGATGCCGCCAGCCTGCTCGCCGATGCGATCGGCGCCGGCAGCCGGCTCTGCGTCGTCGCCGACTACGACTGCGACGGCGCCACCGGCTGCGCCGTGATCCTGCGCGGCCTGCGCATGCTCGGCGCCGATGGGGCGAATCTAGCCTACGTCGTGCCCGACCGGCGCGTGCACGGTTACGGCCTGACGCCGGCGATCGTCGACCTGGCGATCGCGACCGCCGCGCCGGACGTGTTGCTGACGGTCGACAACGGCATCGCCAGCCTCGAAGGCGTGGCGCACGCAGCGGCGCATGGAATGACGGTAGTCATCACCGACCACCATCTGCCGGCGCAGGTCGATGGCCGAGTGGCGCTGCCGGACGCCGACGTCATCGTCAACCCGAACCAGCCGGGGTGCGGCTTTGCGAGCAAGCAGCTCGCCGGCGTCGGTGTCGCCTTCTACGTGCTGCTCGCGCTGCGTGCCGAGCTGCGCGAGCGCGGCAAGTTCGGCGTCGCCGAGCAGCCGCGGCTTGACGCCCTTCTCGATCTCGTCGCACTCGGGACGGTGGCCGACGTCGTCCGCCTCGACCGCAACAACCGCTGCCTGGTCGCGCAAGGCCTGAAGCGAATCCGCGCAGGGCGCATGCAGCCCGGCGTCTCCGCGCTGTTCGCGGCGGCGGGCCGCGATCCACGCCAGGCCAGCGCCGCCGACTTCGGCTTCGCGCTCGGGCCGCGCCTCAACGCCGCCGGCCGCCTGGCGGACATGACGCTCGGCATCGAATGCCTGCTTACCGACGACGCGTCGCGCGCCCACGAGCTGGCGACCGCCCTCGACGCCATCAACCGCGAGCGGCGCACCGTCGAGGCCGGCATGCGCGAGCAGGCCGAGGCGCTGGTCGACCGGGCGCTCGCCGCGGCGGGCAGCGTCGAGGCCGCCTTCGCCGTCTACGACCCGGAGTTTCACGAGGGCGTGGTCGGCATCATCGCCTCGCGTCTGAAAGACCGGTTGCAACGGCCGACCTTCGTCTTCGCCCTCGGCCAGGACGGCGCGCTCAAGGGCTCGGGGCGGTCGGTCGAGGGGCTGCACCTGCGCGACGCACTCGACCTCGTCAGCAAGCGGCATCCGGCCTTGTTGATACGCTTCGGCGGCCACGCCATGGCGGCCGGCTGCACCATCGCCCTCGAATCGCTCGACCTGTTTCGCTCGGCGCTGCAGACCGCAGCCACCAGCCTCAGCACCGCACCGGCGACGCAGCGCATCGCCAGCGACGGCGCGCTCGCCGCCGAGCACTGGAACGTGGCGACGGCACGCCTCATCGAAGCCCAGGTCTGGGGCGCCGCGTTCGAGGCGCCGGTGTTCTGCGACGCGGTCGAGGTCGTCTCGCAGCGCCTCGTCGGCGACAAGCACCTGAAGCTGGCGCTGCGCCTGGGCGGCACGGTGCGCGACGCGATCTGGTTCGGCCGCGTCGAGCCGATCGGCGAGCGGGTGCGGCTGGCCTACCGGCTCGAGGTCGACAACTACAACGGCCACGAGCGACTGCAGATGATCGTCGTCGCGGCCCAGGAGAAGCCCGCGCTCGATTCAGCCTGACCCTCGAAATCGTCAGCTCGTCGCAAGGTGCTTGGCCCGGCCGGGCGGGCGGCGCGACACTTGTGGCCATGGAACTGCACATCACCGGTCTGTCCAAGACCTACGCCAACGGCGTGCGCGCGCTCGACGAGGTCAGCCTGTCGATCCCCACCGGCATGTTCGGCCTGCTCGGCCCGAACGGCGCCGGCAAGTCGACCCTGATGCGAACCCTGGCCACCCTGCAGGACGCCGACCACGGCTCGGCGCAGCTCGTCGACGCCGGCCGCGGCACGCACATCAACCTGCTGCGCGACAAGGCCAGCGTGCGCCGCGTGCTCGGCTACCTGCCGCAGGACTTCGGCGTCTACCCCAAGGTCAATGCCGAGGACATGCTCGACCACCTGGCGCGGCTGAAGGGCCTGGCCGACCGGGTCGAGCGCAAGCTTGCGGTCGAGACCCTGCTGCGCCAGACCAACCTCTACGACGTGCGCAAGAAGGCGCTCGGCGGCTTTTCCGGTGGCATGCGGCAGCGCTTCGGCATCGCTCAGGCGCTGCTCGGCGACCCCAAGCTCATCGTCGTCGACGAGCCGACGGCAGGGCTCGACCCGGAAGAGCGGACCCGCTTCCACAACCTGCTCGTCGAGATTGGCGAGGAGGTGATCGTGCTGCTCTCGACGCACATCGTCTCCGACGTCAGCGACCTCTGCCCGCAACTGGCGATCATGGACAAAGGCAAGGTGCTGACCAGCGGCACGCCGAAGCAGCTCACCGACGCGCTCGCCGGCCGCATCTGGGAGGCGTCGGTGACCCGTGCCGAGGTCGATGCGCTGCGCCAGGGGCACAAGGTGATCTCGACCCGTCTCTACACCGGCCGGACGACGGTGCATGTCATCGCCGACGGCTCGCCGGGGCCCGGGTTCACGACGGTCGAGGCGACGCTCGACGACGCCTATTTCGCCGCCATCGGCGGGCACGCGTGAGCCCCACCCGGCCGCCCGAAGGGGCTCACTACCGCTCGGCGGGACCGGCCGAAGGCCCTAGCAGGCTGTTGAAGTTCGGCCGAGCACGTCACCAGCATAGAGGACGCCAATGAGGCGACGTGTGGGGACGAGCGACGCACGAGGCACGAGCCTCCAGATTCGAGACGCAGAAGCGAAGCGCGATAGATGCGTGCAATCATGACTGC
>JANXWR010000236.1 GCA_025351025.1 Burkholderiales bacterium
GCCATGCAGTACCGCACCTTGGGCCGCACCGGAGTACAGGTCAGCACGCTCGTGCTCGGCGCGATGAACTTCGGCAGCATCGGACGGACCACCCAGGACGAGGTCTCCGCCATCGTCGAGGCAGCTCTGGACGGTGGGATCAACCTGATCGACACCGCCGACATGTACAGCCAGGGCCAGTCGGAGGAGATGGTCGGCAAGGCCATCGCCAGCCGCCGCGACGACATCGTGCTGGCCACGAAGGCCAGCATGCCGATGGGGGACGAGCGCAACCACCGCGGCGGCTCGCGCCGTTGGCTGGTCACTGAGCTCGACAACAGCCTGCGCCGGCTCGGCGTCGACCATGTGGACCTCTACCAGATTCACCGCTGGGACCACGCCGTGCCGATCGAGGAAACGCTCGAGGCGCTGAACGACGTGGTGCGCGCCGGCAAGGCCCTGCACATCGGCGCCTCGTCGATGTACGCATGGCAGTTCGCGAAGTCGCTCCATCTCTCCGACCGGCGTGGCTGGGCACGCTTCGCGACGATGCAGAACTTCGTCAACCTGCTCTATCGCGAAGAAGAGCGCGAGATGCTGCCGCTCTGCAAGGCCGAGGGCATCGGCGTCATTCCCTGGAGCCCGCTGGCGCGCGGCCGCCTGACGCGCAACTGGGACGCGACCAGCGCCCGCTCCGAGACCGACGAGTTCGGCCGCAGCCTCTACGCCAGGACCGGCGAGGGGGATCGCAAGGTCGTCGAAGCGCTTGCCGCGGTGGCCACGCGCCTCGACCGGCCGCGCGCGCAGGTGGCGCTGGCCTGGGTGCTGGCCAAGAGCGAGGTCGCGGCGCCGATCGTCGGTGCGACGCGCCTCGAACAGCTCGACGACGCCGTCGCCGCGCTTACGCTCGTGCTCTCGCCCGAAGACGTCGCCGAGCTCGAAGCGCCCTACGTGCCGCACGCGGTGGCCGGGCACGCCTGAGACGCCGGCCCGCGCGAAAACGCCGAGCCGCGGCGGCCGGCGGCGCCCACACAATCGCCTTCTTCTTTCCGTTCGAGGGAGTGCCGCATGCCGTCGACGTATCGCGCCTTGTTGACCTGCCTCGCCCTGGCGGCGACCGCGCCGGCGGCCCTCGCCCAGGAGACGACGCTGCGCCTGGTCAGCGCCTTCGCCGAGAACGGCATCTACGTCGTGCACATGCAGAAGTGGATCAACCAGTTCAACGCCGAGGGCAAGGGCACGCTGCAGATCAACTTCATCGGCGGGCCGAAGGCGATTCCGGCGTTCGAGGCCGGCAACGCGGTGAAGACCGGCGTCGTCGACATGGCGCTGGCGACCGGGGCGTTCTACACCAACGTTATGCCCGAGGCCGACTTCCTGAAGCTGACGCAGATCCCGGTCGCCGAGCAGCGCAGGAACGGCGCTTTCGCCGCCATCAACGAGCTGTGGATGCAGAAGGGCCACATGGTCTACCTGGCGCGGATGGTCGAGAACCAGCCGTTCCATCTCTACCTCAACAAGAAGGTCGACAAGCCCGACCTCACTGGCATGAAGGTGCGCATCACGCCGGTGTATCGCGACTTCTTCGCCTCGCTCGGTGCCAACAACGTGACCATGCCGCCCGGCGAGGTCTACACCGCGCTCGAGAGGAACGTCGTCGACGGCTACGGCTGGCCGATCGGCGGCATCTTCGACCTGAACTGGAACGAGAAGACGAAGTACCGCGTCGATCCGGGCTTCTACGATGCCGAGGTCTCGATCGTCATGAACCTCGACTCGTACAAGAAGCTGACGCCGAAGCAGAAGACCTTTCTCGACAAGCAGGCCCTGGCGCTGGAAGCGATGAACGGCTTCTGGACCAGCTATGCCAAGGACGAGACGGCGCGCCAGGAAAAGGCGGGCATCCAGGCGATCAAGTTCGACGCCGCGGGCACCAGGGCCTATGTCGACAAGGCCTACGACGCGGGCTGGGCCGGCGCGATGAAGGCCAATCCGGATTTCGCGAAGAAGCTGAAGACGCTGACCTCGAAATGAGACACCAGTGAAGGCAGCCCTGGCTGCTCGACTCGAAGCGAGGTTCGGCGCACTGATCGAGATGCTTGCGCTGGCCGCGAGCCTGGCGCTGCTGGCCATGGTCGTCGTCATCTGCGGCGACGTGCTGACGCGCAACGTCGCCCTGCCGGGGCTGCCGCGCGGCATCGCCTGGAGCAACGAGATTTCCGAGCTGCTGCTCTACGCGATCACGCTGCTTGCCGCACCCTGGCTGCTGCGCGAAGGCCGGCACATCCGCGTCGACATCGTCCTGCGCGCGCTGCCGCGCAAGATCGCCTACGGCTGCGAATGGATCGCCGATGCGCTCGGCTTCGTCTGCTGCCTCTGGCTCGTGTTCTACGGCGCCTCGGCGGCGTTGAAGAGCAATTCGAGCGACGCGCTCTCGATCAAGACGCTGGTCATGCCGGAGTGGTGGTTCCTCGCGCCATTGCCGATCTGCTTTCTGCTGCTCGCCATCGAGTTCGTGTTCCGCATGCGACGGCTCGGGGCAAGCGAGGTCGGGCCGCGCGACGACGCGGTGAGCGCCTCGTGAGCAGAGCGGCCGGCCCGCCGCCGGGCCGCCCCAAGGCGGACCGCGCCCCCTCGGGGGGCAGCGCAGCGGCCTCGGCCGCAAGCGTGGGGGCGCCATGACGGGCTGGACCGGGGCGGCCTGGCTGCTGCTCGGCGGCTCGACGGTGCTGCTCTTCCTCGGCCTGCCGGTCGCCTTCTCGTTCCTTGTCATCAACCTGGTCGGTGCCTGGCTCTGGCTCGGTGGCGAGCCGGGCTTCGTGCAGCTCGCGCGCAACAGCGTCAGCTCGGTGATGAGCTTCTCGCTCACGCCCATTCCGCTGTTTGTGCTGATGGGCGAGATCCTCTTTCACACCGGCCTCGCCGTGAAGGTGATCGACGGCATCGAGCGGCTGATCGCGCAGGTGCCGGGGCGGCTCGCGGTCGTGGCCGTCGTCGCCGGCACGGTGTTCTCGGCGATCTCCGGCTCGACCATCGCCACCACGGCGATGCTCGGCTCGCTGATGGTGCCGGTGATGCTGGCGCGCGGCTACCACCCGACGCTGGCGACCGGCCCGGTGATGGCGATCGGCGCCGTCGACATGCTCATCCCGCCCTCGGCGCTGACGGTGCTGCTCGGATCGCTCTCGGGCATCTCGATCTCCAAGCTGCTGATCGGCGGCGTCGTGCCCGGCCTGGTGCTCGCGCTCGCCTTCGTCGTCTGGATCATCGTTCGCGTGCGCATGACGCCGAGCCTGGCGCCGAACGTCGAGCTCGTGCGCCACGTCGGCTTCGACCGCTACAAGCCGTTCCTGCTCTACGTGCTGCCGCTGGTCTCGATCTTCGGCGTGGTCGTCGGCGCGATGGCCGCCGGCTGGGGCACGCCGACGGAATCGGCGGCCGTCGGCGCGCTCGCCACGATCGTCCTCGCGCTCGTCTACCGGGTGCTCAGCGTGAAGATCCTGATGGCTTCGCTGAAAGGCACCGTCGCGATCTCGGCAATGATTCTTTTCATCATCGTCGGCGCCACCACCTTCGCGCAGATCCTCTCGTTCTCGGGCGCCTCGAACGGTCTGGCGCAGGCGATCACCGGCACCGGCCTGCCGCCCTGGGCGGTGATCGCCGGCATGATGCTGATGCTGATCTTTCTCGGCATCTTCGTCGACCAGGTAAGCATGATGATGATCACCCTGCCGATCTTCATGCCCGTGGTTCAGTCACTCGGCATCGACCTCGTCTGGTTCGGCGTGCTGTTCCTGATCTGCATGCAGATGGGCCTGCTGCTGCCGCCGCACGGCCTCTTGTTGATGACGATGAAAGGCGTGGCGCCGCCGCAGGTGACGATGCTGCACATCTTTAAGGCGGTCATGCCCTTCCTGGCGATGAGCCTGCTGCTGCTGGTGCTGGTGTTCTTCGTGCCGGCGGTGGCGACTTGGCTGCCGGCGCTGATCGGCTGAGGGTTGAGCTTCGGGCGCGGGATCGGGTTGGCTCGACGGCCGAGTGCACCGATGCGCCAAGGGCGTCGGGTGGCCGGCGGAGCGAAGTAAAGGAGGAGAGACGCGGCGCAGCCGCGGCTCGGGGGACATGAGCGGAGTCGGCCGCCCGAGAGCCTTGGCCCGTGCGCATCCGGAGGACTCTACGGCGCGCTCACGCCGTTGCCGCTGTCATCCTTCGGGCCACTCGACCGCACCCGAATGCGTGACCGCGCCGAGATGCGCCGGGCCGACCAGCTGCGCGTACTTCTCGAGCACACCGGCGAGGCGCTCGCGGCGATGCGGCTGCCAGACGGCGCGGCGCCGCGCGATTTCGGCCGCGTCGACCTGCCATTCGAGCTTGCGCGCATCGCCGTCGATGCGGATGCGGTCGCCGTCCTGCACCAGCGCGATCGGCCCACCGTCGGCCGCCTCGGGGCCGACGTAGCCGATCATGAGACCGCGCGTCGCACCGGAGAAGCGACCGTCGGTGATGAGCGCCACCTTCTCCCCCATGCCCTGGCCGTAGACCAGCGCCGTGACGCCGAGCATCTCGCGCATGCCGGGACCGCCGCGCGGGCCTTCGTTGCGGATCACGAGCACTTCGCCTTCGGCATAGGCCCGCGTGCTGACCGCTGCGAAGGCGTCTTCCTCGCACTCGAAGACGCGCGCCGGGCCTTCGAACACGGCGCTCTTCAACCCGGCGATCTTGATCAGCGCACCGTCGGGCGCAAGGTTGCCCTTCAGCACGACGACGCCGCCGGTCGGGAGCAGCGCCTGGGCGATGCCGCGCACGACCTCGCCGTCGGGCGCCGCCTGGTCGGCCAGTGCTTCGGCGAGCGTGCGGCCCGACAGCGCGAGCGCATCGCCGTGCAGGAAGCCACCGTCGAGCAGCGCCGTCAGCACCACGCCGACGCCACCGACGCGATGGAGATCGACGGCCAGGTATTTGCCGCCGGGCTGCAGGTTGCCGATCAATGGCGTGCGCGCAAAGACTTCGGCCACGTCGTCGAGCGAGTAGCGGATGCCGGCCTCGTGGGCGATCGCCGGCAGGTGCAGCGCGGCGTTGGTCGAGCCGCCCGTGGCGGCGACCGCGGCGCAGGCGTTCTCGAGCGACTTTCGCGTCACGAGATCGCGCGGCAGCGGGCCGCCGTCGCGCACGATCTCGGTCGCACGCCGCCCGGCGCGTCGCGCCAGCGCCAGGCGTTCCGAATACGCGGCCGGCAGCATCGCCGAGCCGGGCATCGCCAGACCGAGCGTCTCGGCCACCATCGCCATCGTGTTGGCGGTGAACTGGCCGGGGCAGGAGCCGAGCGTCGGCGCGCAGGCGTGGCCGAGCTGGTCGAGCTCGGCCTCGGTCATCGTGCCGGCGAGCACCGAGCCGACGCCTTCATACGTGGTGAGGATGGTCACGTCCTTGCCGCGCCAGGTGCCGGGCAGCATCGCGCCGCCGTAGACGAAGACGCTCGGGCAGTTGAGCCGCACCATCGCCATCATCACGCCGGGCAAGGTCTTGTCGCAGCCGGCAAAGCCGACCAGCGCGTCGTAGGCATGGGCACGCACGACGGCCTCGATCGAGTCGGCGATCAGCTCGCGCGAGACCAGGCTCATGCGCAGGCCCTTGTGGTTCATCGACACGCCGTCGGAGACCGAGACGGTCGTGAACTGCACCGGGATCGCGCCGCCGGCGGCGACGCCAAGCCGCGCCGCGTCGGCCTGCGGCCCGAGCGACATCGAGCACGGCGTGTTCTCGCCGTGCTGGCTGACGATGCCGACGAAAGGCTTGCCGAAGTCCTCGTCGCCGACGCCGGTGGCGCGCAGGAAGGCGCGGTGCGGCGCGCGGTCGAGGCCTTCGGTGACGATGGCCGAGCGGAGTTTTTTCGGTGCGGTCATGAGGCCTTCATCCAGGCGTTGCGCAGCCTGATGTTGCCAGCATCGAAATCTGCCTCAGGGCAGCTCGACGATCTCGATCCAATTCGGGTTCTTGCCGACGCCGTAGCGCTGCAGCGGAGTCAACGCGCCGCTTGCCGCATCGATCGCATAGACCGCTATGGCGTGCGATTCCTGGCCCGCAGAGACCAGGTACCGCCCGGATGGATCGATGGCGAAGCCGCGCGGCGTCTTCTCGGTCGGCACGCTGGCCAACGTCTTCAACTGGCCGCTCGACGCGTCGACCTCGTAGACGGCGATCGTGCTCGTCGTGCGCTCGGAAGCGTAGAGGTGGCGGCCGTCGGGTGCGAGATGCAGATCGGCGGCCCAGGCCTTGCCGGCAAAACCCGGCGGCAAGGCGGTGGTGCGCTGCACTTCGCGCATCGTGCCGCGCGCGGCGTCGTAGTCGAAGACGGCGAGCGAGGCGTCGAGCTCGCACAGCAGGTAGGCGTGGCGCTGCGCCTTGTCCCAGGCGAAATGGCGCGGCCCCGACTTCGCCGTCGAGCTGACCAATGCGGGCTCGTGTGCACTGAGCGTGCCGGTGGCGGCGTCGAAGCGCCACGCCGAGAGGTTGTCGCCGCCCAGGCTGGTGGCGAAGACGTAGCGGTTGGCCGCGTCGACATGGATGGCGTGCGCGTTCGGCCTGGTCGGAATCAGTTGCTGCACCGCGCCGACGACGCCGTCCTTGTCGATCGAATTGACGGTGATCTTGTTGCCGCCGTAGGACGCCGCGAACAGCCACTTGCCGCTACGGTCGACGTCGATGTTCGCCATGCTGTCGGCGAGCGCGGCTTCGCCGAGCTTCTTCAGCCTGCCCGTGGCCAGGTCGATGGCGAAGCTGGCGACGCGAAAGGGCTGCGATCGCAAGGCCGCGTACAGCACCTTCTTGTCGGGGCTCACGGCCATCGGCATCACCGTGCCGCCGACATTCAGCGTCTCGATCGCGGTCAGCGCACCGCTCGCACGATCCATCTGCAGCACCGAGATTTCCTGGCTGTCGGCGTTCGAGACGTAGACGTAGGTGGCGGCGTGCGCGCCGGCCGCGGCGGCGCCGAGCGCGAGGCCGGCGGCGATCTGCTTGACGGACTTCGTCGTCATGTCGTTCTCCTCCATGGCTCCAGCGTCAGAACACCTGGTGGCCGGTGATCAGCGAGGGCAACCAGGTCGAGAACACGGTGACGTAGGTGACGAGGTTGATCGCGACCCAGATCGCCAGGTAGTAGGGCCAGGCCGTTCACGTCGCCTGGCCGATCGAGATGTTGCCGATGGCACAGCCGACGAACTGCACCGTGCCCACCGGTGGATGGACGAGCCCGAGCGCGCAGTTGAGCAGCAGCATCATGCCGAACTGCACCGGTCCCACGCCCATCTGGATGGCGAGCGGCAGGAACAGCGGCGTCGTGATCAGGATGTGCGCCGCCATGTCGAGAAAGATGCCGAGAAAGATCTGGATGATGTTGATGTAGAGCAGCATCAGCCAGGGCGTCTGCGTCGCATGCAGCAGCGCGGCGTTGATGGCGTCGGGGATCTCTAGGTAGGCCATCTGCCAGCGCAGCATGTTCGAGACGCCGATCAGGAGCAGGATGACGCCTGTCGTCTTCGACGCCTTGGCCAGCGACTTCATCAGCTTGTAGCGGTCCATCGACCGGTAGATCAGGCCGGTGAGGCAGAGCGAGTAGGCGACCGCGATCGCTGCGGCTTCCGTCGCCGTGGTCACACCGCCCATCACGCAGGCGAGGATGACGACGATCACCATCAGACCGGGGATCGCCGCGATGAAGGAGCGCGCGACCGCGCCCCAGCCAGGAAACACCTCGAGCATCGAGCTGCCGTCAGCGCGCTTCGGAAAGCCGTTCCTCACCGCCTGCCAGTAGGCAGCGATGAGCATGCAGACCATGATCCAGAACACCGGCACCAGGCCGGCGAACATCAGGTCGCCGATCGAGACGCCGCGGATCGAGTGGCCGTCGATCACGCCGACGGCGGCCTGGGCCGCGAAGGCGTAGATGATCATGTTGTGCGAGGTCGGCATCAGCGCGCCGGTGAGCGAGGCGTGCGTCGTCACGTTGACGGCGTAATCGGCGCTGTAGCCCTCGCGCTTCATGATCGG
>JANXWR010000263.1 GCA_025351025.1 Burkholderiales bacterium
CGCTGCGCCGGCCGCGGTGCTCCTGCAGCTTGAAGCGATCGAGCAGCGCATCGGCGCGCTCGGCCGTCTCGCGCCGCCGTGCCGGCTTCCAGAAGCTGAGGCCCGGGTCGTGGCAGGCGTTGGCGACGAGCATGTTGTCCATCACCGTCAGGTCGGCGCAGAGCTGCGGAATCTGAAACGAGCGGGCCACGCCGAGCCGCGTGATCTCGCGCGGCGAAAGCGGCGTGATGTCGCGGCCGTCGAGCAGGATCTGGCCGTCGTCGGGCTTGAGGTAGCCCGTGATCATGTTGACGAAGGTGGTCTTGCCGGCGCCGTTGCTGCCGATCAGGCTCACGCGCTCGCCGCCGGCCAGGCTCATCTGCATGTCGGCGGCCGCGACGACCGCGCCGAAGCGCTTGTTGACGCCACGAGCCTCGAGCAGCGCGCCGCCCATCAGCGGCCCTCCCGGTGCCAGAGTGAGCCGATGCCCTTCGGCAGGAAGCGGATCACGAACAGCAGGAAGAGGCCGAGCGCGAGCTGCCAGGTGTTCGGAAAGTACGAGCTCGAAAATGAACGCACGACCTCCAGCACCGTGCTCGCGACGAACACCGCGACGACGCTTTGCCAGCCGGCCAGGATGGCGACGAAGACGAACTCGCCCGAGGTCGTCCAGAAGCTGAAGGTCGGCTCGATGTGGCGCAACGACATGACGACGAGGGCGCCGCCCAGGCCGCCGCAGAACGCCGCGAGCACGAAATTGATGGCCATCGCCTGGCGCACCGAGCCGCCGAGGTACTCGACGCGCAATTCGTTTTCGCGCGTCGCCAGCGTGACGAGGCCGCGCGTGCTGTCGAAGTAGATGCGGGCGAGCACCGCCATCGCGATGGCGAAGCCGGCGGTGACGAGAAAGAGGATCAGGCCTACCCGATCGTCGGCGAGCTTCTGGCCGAACAGCGTCGGCCGGCCGACATTGAAGCCGTCGGATCCGCCCAGGACGTCGAGCTTCATGAGCAGGCCGTAGGTGACCATCGACAAGGCCAGCGTCAGCATCGCGAAGAAGATGCCGCGATAGCGCGACAGCAGGGGCGCGAACGGCGCCGCGATCAGCACCGAGGCGAGGCCGCCGGCCAGGGCCAGGCCGATCGCGTCGGTGTAGCCGAGCCGGTTGTAGATCAACGCCGCGGCGTAGCCGCCGGCCGCGAACACCATGCCCTGGCCGAACGGCACGACGCCGCCGCGCATCAGCGCGACGATGCCGAGCGAGACCAGGCCGTTGCCGGCCGCCATCGTCAGCAGGAAGGTCAGCCACTTGGGGGCGAACCAGCCGATCAGCGCGAGCAGCGCGAACGAGCCGAGCGCGGCCGCCGCATGGCGCGACATCAGATCCGGCGCGCCTGCGTGCGCTGGAAGAGTCCTTCGGGGCGGAACATCAGCACCACGGCCATCACGACATAGATCGAGAACAGCTCGGCCACCGGCGCGACGTGCACGGCCAGCGAGCGCGCCAGGCCGACGATCAGGGCGCCGATCGCCGCGCCCTCGATGCTGCCCAAGCCGCCGATGATCACCACCGCGAACGAGACGATGATGACGCCGACCGAGACGCCGGGCTGCACCGAGATCATCGGCGCGGTGAAGGCGCCGCCGAGCGCGGCGAGGAAGATGCCGACCGAGAACGCCGCCATGTAGACCTTGGAGACGTCGACGCCCATGCTCGCTGCGACCTCGGCGCTGTGGATCACGGCCAGGGTGACCTTGCCGGCGCGCGTGCGGTTGAGCACCCACCACACGGTGACACCGACGACGAAGGCCAGCGCCACCAGCGCGAAGTCATAGCCGACCCAGGTCTGGTTGCCGAAGCTGACGTTGCCGAACAGCGTGTACGGTTCAGAGACGTAGTACGGGTTCGCGCCCCAGACCAGCTTGGTCACGTCTTCCATGATCAGGAAGAGGGCGTAGGTGACGAGCACCAGCAGCACCTCGTCGCGGCCGTAGAAGAAGCGCAGCAGCGCGCGCTCGGTGAGCGGCGCGACGACCACGGCCACGGCGACGGCGGCCAGCATCATCGCCACGATCGAGAATGCCGGCGCCAGCTTCAGCGATGCACCCCAGCCGACGAAGCTGGCCGCGGCATAGGCACCGAGCGCGTAGAAGCTGCCGTGCGCGACGTTCAGGATCTTCAGCACGCCGAAGACCAGCGTCAGCCCGAGCGCGACGATGAACAGCCACGACGCATACGTCAGGCCGTCGACCAGGATCGTGACCGCCGCCTGCATGCCTAGGCCCTAGTCAGGGGCAGCCCTTGGCGCCGGGAAAGCCGGCTTTGATCCACTCCTCGGATTTCATGGTGGCCGGCGGGTTCACGCAGTCGGCGGGGAAGCGGACGATGTCGTCGAGCATGACCATCTTCTTCGCCGCGTCGTAGCGGGTGCGGCCGATGGCGGTGTCCTGCACCGCCTGGTGGCCGTTGCCGAGGGCCATGCGGATGCGGCCGGCGGGCGAGTCCCACTCGAGATCCTTCAGCGCCGCGGCGAGCTGCTCGGGCGTCGGCTTCTTGCCCCCGTTGGCCGTCATCGCCTTTTCGGCGGCCAGCTTCAGGCCGAGCAGCGCCTGGACCATGCGGTACGGCGCCTGCACCGGGTAGACGTTGTAGGCCTTCGAATATAGATCCCACCACCAGTCGTTGAGCGCCGACTTCGGCGACATCAGGCCGTAGGCGCCGCGCGCGCCGAGGATGACGCCGTTCGGCATCTTCTCGCCGAGCCCGGGCAGCACGTGGTCGGCGGCCGAGAACACCACCTGGGTGCGCTGGAAGAGGCCGCGCGGCCCTGCCTGCAGAATGAAGGCCTGCAGGTCGCCGCCCCAGAGGCTGGAGTGCGTGACGTCGGCGGTCTTGGCCATCAGCGCGGAGATCTCGGTGCCGTACTGGCCGGCGCCGAACTTCGGCAGCTGGTCCTCGCCGGCCTTGGCGCTCGGGAAGAGCTTTTCCATCGACAGGGTGAAGTCCTTCTTCGAGTCCTGGCCCCAGGCGTAGTCCTGGTTGATCATGTTGAAGGTGTCGGCCTTGACGTTCTTCGCCTTCAGGTAGCGCACCAGCGCGACGTTGTCCATGGTCGCGTGCGCCGCGGTACGGAACACGTAGTCGTACTTGCCATCCTCGAAGATGCGCGGCGTGCCGCAGTCGTAGAGGAGGAGGAACTTCTTCATTTCCTCGGCGGCCGGTGCGACCGCGAGGCAGTCGCCCGAGCCGACGTAGCCGACGACGGCGTCGACCTTGTCGCGGTCGTAGAGGTTCTTCAACTCCTGAACCTGCTTGGTGGCGCCGCCGTTCTCGTCGACGTAGATGAACTCGAGCTTCATGCCGCCGAAGCCGGTCTTGTTGTAGGGCGCCGGCGCCGCGCCCTTGTTGAAGGCGTCGATCAGCACCTTGGCGCCGTTGACGGCGGGGATGCCGAAGCTTTCTGCGGCCTGTCCGGACAGGAAGCTGACGATGCCGACCTTGAACGTCTCTTGCGCGAGTGCGCCGGTCGAGGCGAGCAGGGCGGCGATTGCGATTGCAGAGCGGCGTGCGGCGTTGCCCGCCGAAGATCGGTTTGTCATGCGATGTCTCCCGTGTTCTGAGCAGCAAGTTGCCGCGTGCAAGTATTGCGAGGCCGCCGTGGCGCCGCAACGGCGCGGGCGCAAGTGTTTACCCCCGATGGCGGGCCGCGCGCCGGCGCTGCCGCAAGGGTCTACCGTTGGTGGACCTCGGCGATCAGCGCCTGACGAGGCCCTCGCGCACCATGTACTGGTGCACGAACGCGATCGCCATGCTGCCTTCGCCCACGGCGGCGGCGACGCGCTTGATCGGGCCGAGCCGCACGTCGCCGCAGGCGAATACGCCGGGTACGCTGCATTCGAGCAGAAAAGGGTCGCGCGTGTGCGACCAGCGGCCGGCCTTCGTCACCTCGTCGCCGGTCAGCACGTAGCCGTTCTTGTCCCGCGCCACCTCGGCCGGCAGCCAGCCGGTATCGGCATCGGCGCCGATGAAGACGAAGAGGCCGCCACACGGGTGGCGCGTCGCCGTCTTGTCGCGGCGATCGGCGATGTCGATCGCCTCCAGGTGGGCCTGGCCGTGCGCCGCCTGGACCTCGCTGTGCAGCTGGACGGCGATGTTGGGTTTGCCCTCGATCTGCTCGATCAGGTAGCGCGACATGCTCTTCTCGAGCGAGTCGCCGCGCACGACCAGCGTCACCAGGCGCGCGTGATTCGCGAAGTACATCGCCGCCTGGCCCGCGGAGTTGCCGGCGCCGATGAGATAGACGTCCTGGCCATGCGTCGACGCGGCCTCGCTGCGCGCCGCGCCGTAGTAAATGCCCTTGCCGATGAGCGGCTCGAAGCCGTCGATGACGAGCCGCCGCCACGACACGCCCGTGGCCAGGATGACGCTGTGCGCGCGCACGCGCTCGCCGCCGTCGAGCGTGACCTCGCGCGTCGCCGGGTCCATGCCTTCGACCCGCCGCGTCACGACGATCTCGGCGCCCAGTCGGCGCGCCTGCTGCAGCGCGCGGTTGCCGAGCTCGTCGCCCGAGACGCCGTTCGGAAAGCCGAGGTAGTTCTCGATGCGCGACGAGGTGCCGGCCTGACCGCCCGGCGCCTCGCGCTCGACGACCAGCGTGCGCAGTCCCTCGCTGGCGCCGTACACCGCGGCCGCCAGCCCGGCCGGACCGCCGCCGATGATCAGCGTGTCGTATTCGGCGTGCTGCGGGCGCGTCTGCAGGCCGAGCCGCACGGCCAGATCGCGAAGGGTCGGCTGCGGCAGCAGGGTGCCGTCGGGCAGGCGGACCACGGGGCATTCGCTCGCCTCGGGGATGGCGCCGGGCCAGGCGCGGGCGAGGTCCTTCGTCTCCGGCGAGAGCCAGTCGTGGACGATCTGGTTGCGCGAGAGAAAGCGCCGCACCTCGCCGCAGGCCGGATCCCAGCGCTCGCCGTAGACCGTGATCTGCGCCTTTGGCGGCTGCATGGCGATGCCCTGCAGCCCGCCGATGCGCTCGCGTGCCA
The DNA here is from genome assembly GCA_025351025.1 of Burkholderiales bacterium. GTDB lineage: Bacteria > Pseudomonadota > Gammaproteobacteria > Burkholderiales > Burkholderiaceae_C > Schlegelella_A. The sequence continues at coordinate 5,020 of JANXWR010000263.1, forward strand.
GGGCTCCGACCTTCTCGGCCACCTCGGGCGCCGACGCGGCGACGGCGTGGTAGTGCTGCGGCTCCACGCGCATCACGCGCGACGATTCGGCGGCGCGGTAGCCGCCGGGGAATGGCGTGGCGAAGGCGAGCGGCACTTCGCCGAAGATGGCGCCGGGCAGGCGCCAGCCCAGCGTGCGCTCGACACCGTCGAAGAGCTTCACGACCTCGACCTTGCCCGATAGCACAGCGTACAGCGCACGCTCGCCGCCCTCGTGCACGGCGTACTCGCCGGCACGGAGCCGGATGTCGGCGGAAGTGCGCACCAGGCGGTCAACGTCGGCGTCGGAAAGGCTCGCGAACAAGGGCACGGCGCGAACTTCATCGGGCGTCAGCATCGCCTTGGGAACTCCCGGTCGGCCGTGGCGCGGTGCGCACCACCTACGCGCGGCGATGCTAACCGCGGACTACAGTGCGGCATGACGCTTCAACGCCAAACTCCCGTGGTGGTCCGCGAGGTCGGGCTGCGCGACGGCCTGCAAAGCATCGCCCGCACCGTGCCCACCGAGGTCAAGCTGCAGTGGCTGCACGACGCGCATGCCGCCGGCCTGCGCGAGATCGAGGTCGGGTCCTTCGTGCCGGCGCGACTCTTGCCGCAGCTGGCCGACACCGCGGTGCTGGTCGACGCGGCGCCGGCTGGCTCGACGGCGAGCCGCTGCATGGCAACATCTGGCGCGCCGGTTTGCCGAAGACGATGAAGGAAGCCGCATGAGCGTCGCCGCCCGGCCGCTCCGAAGGCGACGCTCCGTCCCGCTCGGCGGGACCGCGCGCAGCGCGAGGGTGCCTCGATGAGCGCGGCGCCGCAACCGCTGAAGGGCCTGCGCGCCGTCGAGTTCACGCACATGGTGATGGGGCCGACCTGCGCGATGGTGCTGGCCGACATGGGCGCCGAGGTCGTCAAGATCGAGCCGATCGAGGGCGAGGGCACGCGGCGGTTGCTCGGCGCGGGCGCGGGCTTTTTCCCGATGTTCAACCGGAACAAGAAGAGCATCGGCATCGATCTGAAGCAGGCCGCCGGCGCCGAGGCTGCGCGCAGGCTGGCCGCTTCCGCCGACGTCGTGGTCGAGAACTTCAAGGCCGGCGTGCTGAAGAAGTTCGGTCTCGACTACGCGAGCCTCGCGGCGGTCAACGAGCGGCTGATCTACGTCAGCCACAAGGGGTTTCTGCCGGGGCCTTACGACAACCGCCCGGCACTCGACGAGGTCGTGCAGATGATGGGCGGCCTGGCCTACATGACCGGCCGCCCCGGCGACCCGCTGCGTGCCGGCACCAGCGTCAACGACATCATGGGCGGCATGTTCGGCGCCATCGGTGCGCTCGGTGCGTTGATCCAGCGCGGCATCACCGGCAAGGGCATGGAGGTGCAGTCGGCGCTGTTCGAGAACAACGTCTTCCTGATGGGCCAGCACATGCTGCAGTTCGCGATGACCGGCAAGCACCCGGCGCCGATGCCGGTGCGCGACAACCCCTGGGCGGTCTACGACATCTTCACCGTTCAGGGCGGCGAGCAGATCTTTCTCGCCGCGGTGAGCGACGCGCAATGGCAGATCTTCTGCGACGTGCTCGAGCTGCCGGACCTGAAGGCCGATCCGGGCCTGAAGACCAACAACGACCGGGTGCGCGTCCGGCCCGCCTTGCTGGCGACCCTGCGCGAGCGGGTGAAGCATCGCAGCGCCACCGAGCTGGCGGCGATCTTCGAGCGCAACGGGCTGCCGTTCGCGCCGATCAGGAAGCCCGAGGATCTGTACGACGATCCGCACCTGCTCGCTACTGGCGGCCTCGCCGACATCGAGCTGCCCGACGGCGACAAGGCGGGGCAGGTCGTCAAGACGACGCTGTTCCCGATCACGATGGACGGCGAACGACTGCAGGTGCGCTTGCAGCCGCCGCGCTTCGGCGCCCACACCGACGAGCTGCTTGCCGGCGTGGGCTACCTTGCCGACGAGATCGAGTCCTTGCGCGCGCAGGCCGTCGTGGCCTGAGCACGCCGGTTTTCATACAGATCCATGAAGGAGACACGCAGATGACGGAAGACAGCTCACGGCTGACGCGGCGCGCGGTGCTCGGCGGCCTCGCCGCCGGCCTGGCGCTGCCGGCGCTCGCGCAATCGGACCGGCCGGTGCGCTTCATCCTGCCCAACGCGACCGGCTCGGGCGTCGACACCATCGCGCGCTCCGCGCTGGGCGCGCTCGCCAGGGCCTTCGGCCGCCCGATCGTCATCGACAACCAGCCTGGCGCCGGCGGCATCGTCGGCCTGCAGTCGCTGGCGCGCTCGCCGGCCGACGGCTCGACGCTCGGCATCGTCTCGAACAACGTCGTCATCTTTCCGAGCGTGATGATGAGCATCCCGTTCGACATGCCGGGCGACTTCACGCCGATCGCGATGATCGGCTACACGCCGGTGGTGCTCGTCGTCAACGCCAAGGTGCCGGCCAAGGACGCGAAGGAATTCATCGCCCTCCTGAAGGCGCGCAACGGCGAGATGACCTACGCGTCGGGCGGCAACGGCACGATCCTGCACCTGGGCAGCGCCATGTTCCTCGACGAGGCCAAGGTCAGCGCGCGCCACATCCCGTACAAGGGCGTCGGGCCGATGATCAACGACCTGCTCGGCGGCCAGGTCGACTTCGCGGTCGCGGCGCTGCCGAGCGTTCAGGGCCATCTGAAGTCGGGCGCCCTGCGCGCCATCGGCATGGCGACGGCGCAGCGCACCGCCGCCGCGCCCGACATCCCGACCTTCGTCGAGCAAGGGCTGCCGAACTACGTCGTCAACGCCTGGTTTGCGGTGATCGCGCCGAAGAAATTGCCGGCGGCCGACGTGCAGCGCATCCACGACGCGATCGTCGTCGCCTTCGACGACCCCGAGGTGAAAGAGGCGATGGCCAGGCAGGGCAACGTGATCAGCGTCGGGCCGGCGGACAAGGCGATGCCGTTCTTCCGCAGCGAGTTGGCGCAGTACGCCGCGCTGGTGAAGAAGGCGGGCGTCGAGGTGCAGTGACAGCTCGACGCAGCGTGCAGAAGCGGGGCGCTGCATGGCGGCTTTCGAACGCCGAGGTCCTGTCTTCGCTGCCGTCTAGCCGCCGGGCGTCGCGCTCGCCTTCCAGGCCGCCAGCAACTCGGCTTCGCGATCCGGCGCAAGACCGGCGCGCAACTTGACCTGCCGTTCGGCCGGCTGCGTGCGAAACCACGCCAGGGTGTCGGCGGCGGTCGTCGGCAACGGCCGAAACGTGAGCCCGGCGCGCAAGGCTCTACCGATGTCGCGCCGCGCGAAGCCGGCGCTGTCGCCCTGGCCGGGCACCCAGACCGGCAGGTCGCTCCAGGCCGAGACCTGTTTGGCCTCGAGAAACTCGGTCGGCACCCAGGTGAGCTTGGGATCGGCGCGCACTCCGCTGGCGATGCCGCCGAGCATGGCGGCCATCGTCAGCGGCTCGTCGGGGCCGGTGGCGTTGAAGACGCCGAAGCTGCGCGACTCGGCCATGCGGATCGTCCATTCGGCGAGGTCGCGCGCGTCGATGAACTGCACCGGGTCGCTGCCGTCGCCGGGCGCGAGCACTTCGCCGCCGCGCGCCAGCCGCACCGGCCAGTAGCTGAAGCGATCGGTCTCGTCGCCGGGCCCGACGATGAGACCGGGACGGATGATGGTCGCGGCGCCCGGAAACTGCCGCGCCGCCTCCTGCTCGGAGACCGCCTTGAGCGGCCCGTAGAGCTCGCCGATGCGGCCGCGCAGCGTCTGCATCGTCTCGGCCATCGGGTCGGCGCGGGGGTAGGGCGCGAGCGCGGCGAACTCGTCGGCCGCCGCTTTGTCGTTGTCGGCGTAGACCGAGATCGTCGAGATGAAGATGTACTGGTCGATGCGGCCCTGCAGCGCACGACCGGCATCACGAACCCAGAACGGAAGCGTCGTCGGGTTGTCGATGCAGACGTCCCAGCGCTTGCCTTCGAGCGCCTTCAGGTCGCCCGTGTTGCGGTCGCCGATCAGCTCCGCGACGGCGCCCGGCCACGCCTTCGGTTCCCGGCCGCGGTTGAAGAGCGTGACCTCGTGGCCGCGCGCCAGCGCGTAGCGCACCTGATGCGGCCCGGTGAAGCCGGTGCCGCCGAGGATGAGGAGGCGCAGCTTCTTCGGCGGCGGCGCGGCGCTGTCGGCGGCGAGCGCCGGCAGCGAGCCGAGGCCCGACATCGTCAGGAGCGAGGCGTTGACGAGACGGCGGCGTTGGACTCGCATGAGGTTGTCTCCTGTTCTTGGGCGCGCGCGGACGCGGGTGAGGCGAGGGGATTTTCGGCTAGGCGCGCGGCGCGCCGCTCGTGCATGCGGCCGAGCGCGGTCGAGAGGAGCAGCCAGCCGGCGGCGACCGGCAAGGCGCCGAGCGCGATCGCGCCGAGCTTCACGCCGACCGCCTGCAGGCTGTCGAAGAGCCAGCCCGAGGCGGCGTCGGAGCCGCGGTAGACGACGACGTCGATGAGGTTCTTCGTCTTGTATTTCGACTCGCGGTCGACGACCGTGAAGAACACCTGGCGCGCCGGATTGGCGATGGCGAAGTTGGCCCAGCGCTGCACCACCTGGAACACAAGCACGACGACGACGCCGGGCGCGAATGCCAGCGTCGCGAAGCCGACCAGGTAGACCGCGGGCAGCGAGGCCGCGGCGACGCCGGTGCCGAAGCGCTTGAGCAATCGACCGGTCGCGAAGACCTGCGTCGCGAGTGTGAGCAGGCCGACCGCGAGGTCGACGCTCGCGAAGACGCGCGTCTGCTCGCCGGCACCCTGCACCGCGCTGGCGACGATCTGCGCCTGCACCAGATAGAGCACGGTGGCGCCGAGCGAGAGCAGCGCCACCCAGGCCGCCATGCCGAGCAGGTAGGGCGAGCGCACGACCTCGCGCAGCGCGGCCAGCGCGCTGCCGCCGACGGGTCGGTCGTCGCGCTTCACGCCGCCCGTCGATTCGGTGCTGCCCGTGCTGCGCTCGAGTCGGGCGACGCAGAACACCGCGAGCTCGAGGAAGACGATCGCGACGAGCACGAGGTTGGCCGGCCCGAGTGGTACGGCGAGCGCGATCGTGATCGCCGGTCCGAGCAGCCCGCCGGCCGTGCCGCCGGCGCCGATGAAGCCGAACAGCCGCTTGCCCTGCTCGCTGCTGAAGAGGTCGGCCATGAACGACCAGAACACGGCGACCGCGAACAGGTTGAAGACGCTGACCCAGACGAAGAAGACGCGCGCCACGAGCACCGGCTCGACACCGAGCGCGAGCAGCGCCCAGAAGACGGCGAGATTGACGGCGAAGAACTGGTAGACGATCGGGATGAAGCGACGGCGCGGCAGCTTCGCGACCAGCGCACCGTAGAGCGGCTGGGCGACGAGCAGGGTGACGAAGGTGGCGGTGAACAGCCACGGCAGCGCCTTGACGCCGCCGGCGATGCCCATGCGGTCGCGCAGCGGGCGCAGCACGTAGTAGCTCGCCAGCAGCATGAAGAAGTAGCTGAACGACCAGAGCGCCGCGGCGCGCTCCGCAGGCGTGGCCGGCACGGCGCGCCGCAACCAGCCGGCGAGCGCCGTCATGGAGCGAGTGACAGCGTCTTTCTGAGCTCGCTCGCGCTCACCACCTGGCCGTAGCCGGCGGTGCCGCGCTGGAAGCGGCGCGCGTCGGCGAGCTTGCCGACGACGACCGGCTCGAAGCCGGCGTCGCGCACAAGCGAGGCGGCGATCTGCACGGCTGCGGCATCGTCGCCGGCGATCGGGATCGCCAGGCGCGGCTCGGCACGGCCGGCCTCGCGCTCGAGGATCGTGAAGCCGAGCGTGTTGAAGGCGCGCACCAGACGGGCACCGGGCAGGTACTTCTGCGACGTGACGCCGATGCCGTTCTGCTCGGCCTCGGCGGCGATGGCGCCGTCGCGCGACTCGACGGCGTTGCCGGCGTCGAGCACGACCTTGCCGGCGAGCCTGGCGCCGTAGTCGCGGCCGATCTCGGGCATGGCGGCGTAGGGCACGGCGAGGAACACGACATCGCCGAAATCGATCGCCTCGGCGACGCTGCCCGCGCGGGCCAGCGGCCCGAGCTTGGCAACCAGCGCTGCCGTCTGCTCCGGGTCGCGCGACGAGAACATCACCGGATGCCCGGCCTTTACCCAGAGCGCGCCGACGGTGCCGCCAAGGCGGCCGGAACCGATCATGCCGATGCGTGCAGGCGCGCCGCCGGAGGTCTGCGCGAGTGCGCCGCCGGGGCGAAGCAGCAGCGAACCGGCGAGCGCCGCGGTGAGGGCGAGCAGGTCGCGCCGGCGCAGATGAGACAAGTCGTTGTCGAGGTCCATGGCGTCGATGATCACGCGCCGATCGAGGCTCTGCAAGAGGACTTCCAAAATGCCCATCGTCGCGTGCCGCCTATCGGCGCGGCCGTGACGTCGCCGCATCATGAGCCACTGCGCGCCGCCTGCGCGGCATGCAGAGCCCGCACGGTGTCGATCGTGTCCGCGTCCTTCGCCTCCTTGTCGGCCCGATAGCCCTTCACCCGCGCGAAGCGCAGCGCCAGTCCACCGGGGTACTGCGGGCTCTCCTGCAGGTCGTTGAAGGCGATCTCGACGACGAGCTCCGGCTCGACCCAAACCGTGTAGCTGTCGCGGCTGCGCTCGTGTGCCAGCAGCTCGCGCGTCTGCCATTCGAGCAGCGCGTCGGTCATGCCCTTGAAGGTCTTGCCGAGCAAGACCCAGCCGCCGCTCGCCGGGTCGCGCGCGCCGAGGTGCAGGTTCGAGAGCCAGCCCTTTCTTCGGCCGTGGCCCCATTCGGCGGCGAGCACGACGAGGTCGAGCGTGTGCGCGCGCTTCACCTTGAGCCAGCTCGCGCCGCGTCGGCCCGCTTCGTAGGGCGCGTCGAGCGCCTTGGCCATCACGCCCTCGTGGCCGCGCGCCAGCGCGTCGGCGTAGAAGTCTTCGGCCGCGGCGACGTCGGCGGTGACGATGCGCGGAATCACGAGCGAGGCCGGCAGCGCCGCGGCGAGCGCGTTGAAGCGCTCCTGTGCGTGCCGGTCGAGCAGCGATGCGCCATCGACGTGCAGGCAATCGAAGAAGTAGACCGCGAGCGGCAGCTCGGCGCGCATGCGCTCGACTTCGAGCTTGCGGCCGAAGCGGCGCATCGTCATCTGGAACGGCTGCGGCGAGCCGTCGGCGGCCAGCGCCACGGCCTCGCCGTCGAGGATCAGCTCCTGCGCGGCCAGCGCCTGCAGCGCCTCGACGATCTCGGGCACCGACACGGTCACGTCCTTCAGGGCGCGGGTGTAGACCTTGACCTCGCCGCCGGCCTTGTGCACCTGCACGCGCGCGCCATCGACCTTCCATTCGAGCGCCGCCGTGCCGAGCTTCGCCATCGCGCCGGCGATGTCGTCGGCCGGCGTCGCAAGCATCGGTTGAATCGGCCGGTGCAATGCGACGGCGAAGCGCGCCAGACCCGCCGCGCCTTCGGCCATCGCCACGCGCGCCGTCTCGCGCAGGCTGCCGCTGACCATCGCCGCGCGGCGCACATCGGCCGGGGGCAGTCCGGCGGCGGCAGCGATCGCGTCGAGCATCACGCCTTCGAGCGCACCCTGACGCAGCTCGCCGACGAGCAGGCGCACGAGAAAGTCCTGCTCGGCCGCACTGGCACGCGCGAAGAGGGCGCGCAAGGTCGCGCTGCGCGTAGCGGCCGAGCCCTTTCCGGATGCGGCCGCGACCTCGCCGAGCGCAGCATCGGCGTCGCGCAGCGTCAGCGTCGGTTCCGCGGCGGGCGTGCCACGAAGCGACGACAGGGTCGACCAGCCGACGCCGATGCGCCCCTGGCGCGTCTCGCCCGAAAGCCAGGCGACGGCGATCTCGACCTCGTCGGCATCGGTGCCGCGCAGGCACGCGGCGATGGCGTCGCGCTTGGCGAGTCGGCTCGAGGTCCCGGCGGCGCGGCCGGAGGCTTCGGCGAGGGCGGCGAGCGGGGTGCTCATGAACGCCCTATCGGCGCGGCTCGATTGCCCGCTTCGTCACCGCGGCATTCGGCCCCTTGATCGCATTGGCACGTGCGCCATACGTGATGTGCCCGGCGGCATCGGGTTTCAATCGAGCCCGCAGCTGCTCCTTCAATCGTCCCCTGCCGGTTTCTCCCAGCACCCCGATCCGCGGCGCGACGCTCGGACCGGTCTGCGCAATCCGCCAGAACGTCTCGAAGTCCTCGAAGCTGCGCTGCACGGTGATCTCGCGCGTTTCGATGTCGACGAGACCCGAGCCGGTCCACAAGGCGCGCAGCATGTCGATTCGCGCCGCCTCCACGCTCGGTGGATGGAGCCGCTGCACGCCGAGCGCCGCCATCTCGTCGTGCAGCGCCGCGTAGGGAAAGCCGCCGCCCAGGATGTCCCAGGCATAGGCCGAGACGCTGCCGCCCGGCTTGACGACGCGCGCCATCTCCGTCACGCCTTTCGCCGGGTCGGGCACGAAGAAGATCACCAGCGCCATCACGGCGGCGTCGAACTCGGCATCGGCATAGGGCAGTGTCGTGGCGTCGCCCACCTGAAAGTGCGCGGGCGGGTCCGCCAGCCGATCGCGGGCGAACGCGAGCTGGCCTTCGGAGGGGTCGATGCCTTCGACGTGCGCGGGCGCGCAGCGCTCGATCAGCAGCTCGGTGAATGCGCCGTTGCCGCAACCAACGTCGGCCCAGCGCCCGCCAGCCGGCGGCGCGAGCCAGCGCAGGAATTCTTCGCCGACGAGGCGGCTCCAGGTGCCCATGAAGTCTTCGTAGGCGGCGCCGTCATCGAAGCGGATCTGCGGTTCGGTCATGGGAAGGGTCGATGCGAAGTCGGCAGGATTTGCTCGACCGATTAGAGCATTCCGAGTCGTCCGGGGCCCGCCCGAGGGACTCTGCCAAACTGACTGTCGCGGCCTGCCTTGGTCGCCCGCGTTGTCGGCTCGTCCGAACCGAGCGCCTCGCGTTGCAGAGGAGCCTCGAACGACAACTCGACTACCCGTCTATTTCATCTCGCACGGCGGCGGCCCGTGGCCGTGGATGAGCGATCACGCTCGCTACGAGCGACTGGCCGGAGCGCTGCGCGAGATGCCGGCGCAATTGAGCGAGACGCCGAAGGCCGTCCTGATGCTCTCGGCTCACTGGGAGGCGCCCGAGTTCACCCTGATGACACACGCCCACCCGCCGATGCTGTACGACTACTACGGCTTTCCCGACTTCACGTATCGCATCCGGTATCCGGCACCGGGTGCGCCGACGCTGGCCGTTCGAGTGCGCGACCTGCTCGACGGCGCCGGCATTTCCAGCGGCGTCGACGCGAACCGCGGCTTCGATCACGGCATGTACGCGCCGATGGCGGTGATCTACCCCGAAGCCGACGTCCCGGTGCTGCAGATGTCGCTACGAAAGGGGCTCAACCCGAGGCAGCATCTCGCGGCCGGACGCGCGCTGGCCCCGCTGCGCGACGAGGGTGTGCTCATCGTCGGCAGCGGCCTGAGCTATCACAACCTGCGCGCGTTCGGGCCGGCGGCGAAGGAGCCGTCTGCGAAGTTCGATGCCTGGCTGCAGCGCTCGTTGGCGACGGTGGGCACCGAGGCACGCGCCGACGCGTTGGCCGCATGGGAAACGGCCCCTGCGGCGCGTCAGGCGCACCCGCGCGAAGAGCACCTGCTGCCATTGATGGTCGCCGTGGGGGCTGCGGAAAACGATGCCGCGACCTGCAGCTACCACGAAGAGGATTTCTTCGGCGGTATCACCGTCTCGAATTTCAGATTCGACAGCGCGCCCGCTACGCCGCCGCGATGATGAGCACGCCCTCGATGCCGCCGCCTGCGGCGTGGCGACAATGCCGGCCGAACCAGGGAGACAAGCGATGGCGATGGACGGGCGAGGAGAACGGGCTCCGCTGCAGATATGGGGCCGTCTCAGCTCGATCAACGTGCGCAAGGTCGTCTGGTGCGCGCAGGAGCTCGGCCTCGCGTTCCAGCGCACGGAAGCGGGTGGGCGCTTCGGCGTCGTGCAGACGCCCGAATATCGCGCGCTCAACCCGAACTCGCTGGTGCCGACGATCGAGGTCGACGATGTCGATGCGAATATCGTTGCCGAAACGGCAGCTGGCCCCTTCCGGCTCTGGGAATCGAACGTGATCGTGCGCTACCTCTGTGCGCGTCACTCGCTCGGTGGCTTGTATCCCGATCCTCTGCCTGCGCGTTTCGACACCGAGCGCTGGATGGACTGGCAGCAGACCACGCTCAATCCGGCCGGCCGCGAGGCCTTCGTGCAATGGGTGCGCACGCCTGTCGAGCGGCGCGACGCAGCGGCGGCGGAACGGTCCGTGCAGGCGGCCGAGCCGCGCTTCGCGCTTCTCGACGCGCACCTGGCGACGCGGTCGTTCATGGCCGGCGCGCGCTTCACGATGGCCGACATTCCGATCGGCGGCGAAGTGCATCGGTGGTTTGGATTGCCGGCGGCGCTGTATGCGCGGCCGGCGTGGCCGAACCTGGCGCGCTACTTCGCATCGCTGCGCGAGCGGCCGGCGGTGCGGGGTGTGCTCGATCTGGCGTTGGAATGAGCGAGGTCGAGGCCGGCATCCCGGCCGAGCCTCAACGCTGCGCCTTGTCCCTCGCGTTCTGCGCTTCGATCAGCTCCCGCGCCGCCTTCCAGTCGCCGTCGCCCCACTTGCGCAGCTCGTAGAAGTTGCCGCCGTTCGCGAGCGCTCCGGCGCCATCCATGAAGATGCTCTGGCCGGTCAGCCAATCGCATTGGCCGGGCGCCATGAGGAAGGCCGCGAGGTTCTGCAGCTCGCTCATCCGGCCTGGGCGCCCCATCGGGTTGGTCTCGCGCATGCGCGCGCCCGGCTCCTGGCCGGGGCTGAGGCGCTTGCTCATGCCTTCGGTCGGGATCTCGCCGGGGCCCACCGCGTTGAGCCGGATGCCGTAGCGCGCCCACTCGATGGCGAGCGACTTGGTCATCACCTCGATGCCGGCCTTGCTCATCGCCGAAGGCACGACATAAGGCGAGCCGTTGTCGACCCAGGTGACGATGATGCTCATGACGTTGCGGCACGGCTGCGCCGTCGTCCACTCGCCCGCTTTCGCTGCGGCGACCCAGCGCTTGCCGACCGCCTGCGTGACGTAGAACGAGCCGTGGAAGACGATGCCCGCGATGGCGTCGAAGGCGCGCGCCGAAAGGCTCTCGGTCGGCGCGACGAAGTTGCCGGCGGCGTTGTTGACGAGGCCGGT
>JANXWR010000269.1 GCA_025351025.1 Burkholderiales bacterium
GCCGGCCTCGGAGAAGCTGCGCGACTTCTTGATCAGCTTGTCCTCGATGTCCTGCAGCACGCGCTCGATGATGTCGCCGATCTGCTCCATGTTGATGGTGAAGGAGACGATGTCGGTCCAGCGCCGGCTCTCGTCCTTCGAGAGCGCTTCACCGGAGATCTGCGTCAGGTAGAACTTGATCGCCGAGTAAAGCTCGTCGACGGTGTCGTCGAGCTTTCTCAGATCCTCCGAGAGGCGCAGGTCGTTCTTGCGCAGCACCGGCAGGACGCCGCGCAGCATGGTTTCGACCACGTCGGCCTGGTGCAGCGCCTCGCGCGCCGCGCAGGAGATGGCGAGCGAAGGCATGTTCAGGGCGAGCGGATCGAGATGGCGCGGTCGGAGCGTGTCGGCGCGCGGGCCCGGATCGGTCAACCAGCGGTCGACGGTTCGCCCGACGAGTCCGGTGAAGCCGATGAAGACGACCGCGAGGACGACATTGAACGCGAGGTGAAAGCCGACGACCTGCTGATGCACGGTCGGTACGACCTGCTGCAGGAGCACGTGCACCTGCGGCAGGAAGGCGATGAAGAGCAGCGCGCCGAGCACCTTGAAGATGAGGTTGCCGAGCGGCAGGCGGCGCACCTGCGGCGCCGAATTCACTGTGGCAAGAAGCGCGAGCACACCACTGCCGATGTTGGCGCCGATGACCAGGCCGAGCGCCACCGTCTCGGGAATGATGGCCGAGCTGGCCAGGGTGGCGATGAGCAGCACCACGGCGAGGCTCGAATACGAGAGCACGGTCAGCACGGCGCCGACGACGACGTCGAGCAGCACGTCGTTCGGCAGGGCCACGAGCAGGCCGCGCACCGCCGGCGATTCGGTGAGCGGCCGGGTCGCGGCGACGATGAGCTGCAGCGCCAGCGTGATCAGGCCGAGGCCGATCAGGACGCGGCCGACGGCGCCGGCGCCGCTGTTCTGGCGCGAGATGAAGACGACGACACCGACGAAGATGAGCAGCGGCGAGAGCCACGACAGGTCGAACGAGAAGACCACCGCCATCAGGCTGGTGCCGACGTCGGCGCCGAGCATGACGGCGAGCGCGGCGCTAGTCGCGACCAGATTCTTGCCGACGAACGAGGCGACGATCAGGCAGGTGGCGGTGCTCGACTGCACCATGCTGGTCACGCCGAGTCCGGCGATCAGCGAGCGGAAGCGGTTGCCGAAGCTCGCCGCCAGGACGCGGCGCAGGTTCTCGCCGAACACGCGCAGCATGCCGGTGCGGACGATGTGCGTGCCCCAGACTAGGAGCGCGATCGCGGCGAGGAGGTTGAGGAGGTGGATCAAGGGTCAGTCAGGCCCAGGAAAAGTCGGCCGGGTCAGGCGACATGGTTGAGGACGAGGTCGAAGGCGTCGAAGTTGCGCCAGCGCCGTTCGGCGTCGACGTCGGCGAGCCGCCGGTTGACGATCAGCGGCACGCGTTGCTCGGAGACGCCGCCGTGCGAACGCAAGGGCGCGTCGAGGCCGGAGAGGTCGTGCCGCGACGCCGAGGTGCCGATCACCTTCGAGCGTTCCGAGACGACGATCAGGTCGCCGATGCGGTCGGCCGGCAGCTCGAAGAAGGCCGCCGCCTCTTTCCGCGTGCGCACCGACTCGACGCCGCGCAGGGCGGCGATGCGCGCGGCGATTGCCACCGAGTCGCTGCCGGCAGGCATGTATACGGTGGCGAACGAGCCGAGCGCGCCATGGTGCACGACGTAGGGATCGGTGATGGGCAGGATGACGCGCGCGTGGCCTGTGCCCAGCCACTGGTCGAGCACGTCCTGGAGATAGAGCACGTCGGGTGCGCCGTCCATCTTCGTCTTGGCGTTCATGCCGTGGTCGGCGGTCAGCGCGATGACGCAGCCCATGGCGTCGAGCTTGCCGAGGTAGCCGTCCATCATCCGGTAGAAGGCGTCGGCGCCTTCGGTGCCCGGCGCGTGCTTGTGCTGCACGTAGTCGGTGGTCGAAAGGTACATCACGTCGGGCCGGCGCTCGTGCGACATCAGCTCGACGCCGGCGGCGAACACGAACTCGGAAAGCTCCGAGCTGTAGACCGAGGGCACGGGCATGCCGACGCGCTCGACCACGTCGGCGATGCCGTTCTCGTCCTCGGTCGCCTCGTCGGCCTTCTCGGCGGAGAAGCAGATGCCCTTCATGCCGTGACCGAGGAGCTTGCGCAGCTTGTCCTTGGCGGTGACGACCGCGACCGACTGGCCGGCGTTCGCAAGCGCGGCGAGGATCGTCGGTGCGCGCAGCCACTTCGGGTCGTTCATCATCACTTCGGTGCCGCTCGCGACATCGAAGAGATAGTTGCCGCAGATGCCGTGTACCGAGGGCGGCGCGCCGGTGACGATGGACAGGTTGTTCGGGTTGGTGAAGCTCGGGATGACGCAGTCGGCGACCAGCACCGTGCCGGTCGCCAGTACCTCCTTCATCCACGGCGTGTGGCCGTGCGCGACCGCCTGGGCGATGTACTCGGGCTCGCAGCCGTCGACGCAGACCACGACCGTGGGCTGGTGCGCGGGCCGGTAGCGGCGGCCGTTAACCTCGATCATCGGGACGATTTCTCGACAGCCCGGCCGTTCGCATCGGGCTGAGTCGCCGCCGGTCGTTGGTGGTTCTTGATCGTGCGCGCCTTGCTTTCCATGACGTGGTCGAACATGGCGCGGCTGGCGAGCTCGGCGTCGCCCGAGGCAATCGCCTTGACGATATGCCGGTGCTCGTTGGCCGAGACCGGCATGAGCATGGCCTCGGCGAGGTTGAGTCGGCGAAACAGGCTCAGCTCCTTGATCAGCTTGCGGTAGATCGCGGTCAGCTTGGCGTTGCCCGCCAGCTCGACGCAGCGGTCGTGAAAGCGCAGATTGAGCAGGTGGTAGGCGTGCGCGTCCTTGGCCTTGGCCGCCTGTTCCATCTGCTCGACGAGGCCGCGGATCTCCTTCAGCGCAGGCGGCGCGATGCTCTGCGCCAGGCGGCGGCCGACGAACTCTTCCATGGTCGCGCGCAGATCGAAGATGTCGATCGCTTCTTCGACCGGCAGGTCGCGCACGAACACGCCGCGGTTTTTTTCGGTGCGCACCAGGCCCGCCTCCTCGAGCATGCGAAAAGCCTCGCGCAACGGCCCGCGCGAGACGCCGAGCCTCGCGGCGAGCGCCACCTCGGTCAGTTTTTCGCCGGGCGGCAGCTCACCGGACAAGATCATCCGTTCGAGCTCGCTTTGCACCACGCTCGAAAGCGAGCTAGTCTGCAGCAGCGTGATGGTCGGGTGGGGCAGGTTGGTCGCGGGTGCGGCAGCAGCGGGGGGGGGCATGGCTCCGAGTAGACCCGGAGGACGCCAGATTGTCAACAATCTCCAAGAAACAGTTGACGCTTTCTCATGACGCCGCCTAGACTGCCCGGGCCCGAGAGGTGCGCGCGGAACTGTCATCGAACTGGCATACGCTTTGCACGTCGCGAGCGGCGTCCGCCTCTCGACCCTTCTTCGTCCGCACAAATCTGTTCAGGGAGATCCGCATGAATCCGGGTTCATTGAAGGCGCTGCTCGGCGCCGCGTTGCTCGCGGCTTCTCTCGGCGCGCTGGCGCAGAAAACGCAGCTCACCGTCTACACCGCGCTCGAGGTCGACCAGATCAAGGCCTACGAGGCCGGCTTCAACCGAGTCAACCCGAACATCGAGCTGAAGTTCGTGCAGGACTCGACCGGCGTCATCACCGCCAAGCTGCTCGCCGAGAAGGCCAACCCGAAGGCCGATGTGGTCTGGGGCGTGGCCGCATCGAGCCTGGCCCTGCTCGATTCGCAGGGCATGCTCGAGCCGTACGCGCCGCTTAACCTCGACGCGATCATGTCGCAATACCGCGACAAGAAGAATCCGCCCGCCTGGTTCGGCATGGACGTCTGGGGCGCGACCGTCTGCTTCAACACCGTGGAGGCGCAGAAGAAGGGCATTCCCAAGCCCGAGACCTGGAAAGACCTGACCAAGCCGATCTACAAGGGCCAGGTCGTGATGCCCAACCCGGCCTCGTCGGGCACGGGCTTCTTCGACGTCAACGCCTGGCTCACGCTCTGGGGCGACGACAACGGCAAAGGCGGCGGCTGGAAGTACATGGACGCGCTGCACGAGAACATCGCCCAGTACACGCACTCGGGCTCCAAGCCTTGCACCATGGCCGCCCAGGGCGAGTACGTGGTCGGCATCTCGTTCGAGTACCGGGCCAACACCAACAAGGCCAAGGGCGCGCCGATCGACCTCGTGTTCCCGAAGGAAGGCCTCGGCTGGGACCTCGAGGCGTTCGCGATCCACAAGGGCACCAAGAATCTCGAGGCGGCCAAGAAGCTCGCCGACTGGGCGTCGAGCAAGGACGCGATGCAGCTCTACGGCAAGAACTTCGCGATCACGGCGCAGCCTGGCGTCGCTTCGCCGCTCGCCAACGTCCCGGCCGACTACGAGAAGCGCCTGGTCAAGCTCGACTTCAAGGTCGCTGCCGACAACCGCGCCCGCGTTCTCGAAGAGTGGAACAAGCGCTACAGCGCGAAATCGGAGCCGAAGAAGTGACTGGCTCCCTCTCCCGCACGCGGGAGAGGGCGGGGGG
>JANXWR010000276.1 GCA_025351025.1 Burkholderiales bacterium
CTCATCACCTGGGGGCTGTACATGAGCGGCTCGAACGGGCCGAACACCGGCGTCTTGCGCGCCGCCTCGAAGTCGGCAGCGGCCTGCTTCTGCTCGGGCGTGTAGCTGGCCGGGGGGATCGTCGGCAGGCGCGACTGGGCATTCGCGCCGAGGGCGACGAACGAAAGGGCGGCGGTAAAGGCCGAGGCAATGCCGCGAATGCGCGACGGATTCGGCATGGGATGCTCCGAGGGTTGGGCGACTGAGCGCGCGAGCATAGCGGCCGCGCATCGTACGGCCGAGGCGCGGCGTGGATCACACCGTCGTCGCAGCGTCTCCGTCGGTGTGCATCGCCACGCAGTTGCGGCCGGTGCGCTTGGCGCGGTAGAGGCAGGTGTCGGCACGCAGGATCAGGTCGACGGTGCGGTCGCGGTCCCTGAGCGCGGCCACACCGAAGCTGCAGGTCAGCGGCCCGGCCAGGCCAAAGTCGGCAACGGCTACCGCGGTGCGCAGCTTGTCGGCCACCTGCACGGCGCTCGCCATGTCGAGGTGCGGCGCCAGGACCATGAACTCTTCGCCGCCCCAGCGGCAAAGGGCGTCCGAGGCCCGTGTCTGCTCGCCCAGCACCCGCGCGACCTCCATCAATGCCCGGTCGCCGACGAGATGCCCGTGCAGGTCGTTGACGCGCTTGAAATGATCGATGTCGACCATGATCAGCGCCAGCGGCGTGCCGTAGCGCACGCTGCGTTCGATCTCGGTGGCGCACAGCTCGTTGAACTTGCGCCGGTTGAAGAGCCCGGTCAGGGCGTCGCTGTGCGCGTCGTGCTCCAGCGCGTGCGCGAGCTCGTCGCATTCGCGCTGCTTGCTGGCCAGGAGCGACTGGGTCAGGGCGAGCTGGCGTGCCGTTTCTTCGAGCCGGCGCGCCAGCGTCACGGCGCCGAAGGCGGCCGGCGGCGCATCGTCGTCAAGCCGGCTGCGCTCGCTCGGCACCAGGCTCAACATCGGCTGCATCTCATCGCTCTCCCATGCCGGGAAACATACGCTGCCCCTTCCGGCGTGCCCATACTGCACATGCAGTACGAAGGGCAACCGACGTGCCCGGGGCCGGGACGCGTTGCACGCCGATCAGGTCGGGTCGTAGAGGCCGAGCGTCACGGCGTAGGCGGTGATCTCGGCGGCGTTGCGCAGGCCCGGCTTTTCCATCAGGCGCTGCCCAACGGGCGGCCGTCGAAACATCTTTTTGCATACCGCGATTGGCGGCTTTGGCGCGCCGATTGCGCTATACCTGTACGGCTCGAACGGCCGCGAGGAGCCCCCATGTCATTGCTGCGCTTGCTGAACCTTCCAGTCCCCAAGAGCCTCCTGACGGCGCATAGCGCCGCCGAGTCGGGCGGTGCGCAGGCGAACGGGGTGGCCGTCCTCGCTCGTCCGGCCACCCTGGTCGCGCCGCAGGGCCAGAGGGCGAGTGGCCCCGGGCCGGGCGCCGACCCGGTGCAGGCCGAGGCCGCCAAGATGCACGGCGCCATCGAAGCCAAGCGCAAGGAAGCGCAGGAAAGGCTCGACAAGCTGGAAAAGCTCGGCCCGATGCTCAAGCAGATGACCGATGCCGCTACCGGCGAGAAGAAGAAGGAGCTTGCCGCCAAGCAGGCGGCGCTGGTGAAGAAGACCGCCGAAACCGAGCGCGAGATCAAGGAGGCGGTGGCCGACCTCGAGGCGATCGAGAACCCGGGCGCCAAGCACGAGGAGCTGGTGTCGGTCATGGCACGGCACCGCTCGGGCGGCAAGGCGAAGTCCGACATCGATGTCGAATCGCCGGGCCTCGATCCGGACAAGAAGTCGGTCAACCACGACCGGACGACGACCACTACCGAATACGGGAAAGGCAAGGCGACGACCGACAAGGTGCACGACAAGCGGCATGTCGGCGTCGGCGGCTATGACGCGGAGCATTCGCACGAGAAGGTGGTGCAGACCGCCAACCTCAAGCAACGCGTCAGCGAAGAGCAGAAGACGCACGTCTCGATCATCGGCAAGGCGTCGGTCGAGAAGAAGACGGCCGTCGAGGTCGAGCTGCCCGACGGCCGCAAGTCGAGCCTGGAGAAGAAGGACGCCAAGGAAGCCAGCCTCAAGGGCGGCTCGACCGAGCACACGGACGCGAAGACGGATTTCGACGGTTCGTCGCACTCGAAGACCGACAAGAAGTCGATCGAGCGCGAGGATGGAAAGCTGGTCGCGACGAAAAGCCAGAACGTCACCGTCACCGGCGCTACGGGCACCGCGAAGTCGACCGACCACAGCGCCCGCGGCGGCCTGATCGCCAAGGACGGCAGCGTCGGCGCCCAGGGCGGCCTCGATGGCGGCAAGAAGGTCGCCTCGAAGGGCGGCCGCCAGGCCAGCGTGGCGGGCGGCATGAGTGCCAGCGTGGTGTGCCACATCGGCGAACCGAAGGGCGAGCCGAAGAAGTACCCGGTGTCGCTGACCGTGACCTTCGGCGTCTCGGCCGGCGCGTCGGCCGGCATGGGCAAGCAGGAGGGTTCGAAGAAGTCGTTCGGTGCCGAGGTTTCCGGCAGCCTCGAAGCGAACATGACGGTCGAGCATCTGCTCACCGAGGAACAGCTCGGCAACTACGAGAAGAACCTCCAGGCGGCGTCGAAGGGCAGCAAGGTCGCCGCCACCGAAAACGAGTTCGCGATCATCGCGGCAGGCGCCAAGGGCCAGTGGGACGTGGCGCGCAACCTGCGATCGGCGATGCTCGGCAAGGTCACGGCGAAGACTGCCGACCAGGTCAAGAACGTCGGCGACTCGGTCTCGCTCACGCAGACGAAGACCGCCACCGTCGGCGCCAACGCCGCGGTCGGCCCGGTGAGCGGCAGCGCGAAAGTGAAAGTGGTCGACGAGGAGCACAAGAAGGTCACGCGCAGCGACAAGGACACCCTCGACGTCGACGTCGGCGCCTCGCACACCAAGGAGACCTCGAAGTCGGTCGGCCTGAAGGCAGGCGCCATCGAAATGAGGGTGGGCACGGTGACCACCCACACCACGAGCTTCGGCTACGTGATCGACATCGACGACAAGGACGACCCCGGCCACAAGATGCTCGCCGAGCTGGGCAAATGCGGGACCGAGCCGCAGTACAAGGCCTTCCTGGCCAAGTACGACGGCAAGGTCAAGTTCGTCAGCCACACGGTCGGCAAGAAGGACGGCGAGAGCGACGAGACCAGCGTCGGGGTCGGCGGCCACGGCCTGAAGTTCGGCACCGGCCAGAGCATCAGCGAAGAGGAAACGCGGGACAGCAAGGGCAACTTGATCAAGAAGACGATCGTCGGCGAAGAGCACGCCGGCGGCGCGTTATTCGGGCTCCACGACGAGAAGACCGAGAAGGCCGAGGCCGTCATCGACGGCGAGGGCAATTCCGAGGTGACGCTCAGCCGCACGACGAGCGGCAACGACAGCAAGAAGCAGCTCGTCGACAAGGCGAAGAAGACCGCGGCCAAGGTCGGCATCGGCGAGAAGGAGCCGGGCAAGGCGACCGGCGCGCTTGCCACGGCGACCGGCGGCAAGGAGGACGAGTCGACGCCGCACGACGTCGAAGGGCTGACCCTCACCACCGGCGACCTGAGAAAGATCGGCGGCGTGGCCTGCCGCAGCCTGCCGGCCTGGAACGGCGCGCCGCGTCGCTGGCAGGAAAACGAGGACTGGGCCAAGGCGGGCATCGCCATCAAGCGCGCCAACGGCGACCCCGCGGTCGTCGCCGAGCAGCTCGCCCGCTTCATCGGCGGCGACCGCACCGACCGCATGAACATGGTCGAGATGTGGGTGCGCGGCGGCTACCACTCCACCATCGGCCACGCCTTCGAGTTCCCCGACAGCCTCTCTGACATGCAGGCCGACTACAACGAAATCGTGTCCGATGCGCTGCCCAAGCAGATGAACAAGCTCCGCGTGGAGAAAGGAAATCCGGCGGCTGCCGAGGAGTGCAGGCGCCTCGCGGCGGTCGCCGCGAAGATCGAGCCCAGGCTGCGCAAGTGCGACGACTTCAAGAACGAACAGACCAAGACCGAGATGCTCAGCCGGCTCACGAGTTGCCAGGCGATGCTGACCGAGGCCATCGCCGGCTTCGGCGGGCTGGGCAAGAAAGCTCTGGTCGATCCGAAGGTGCTCGAGGACAAATGCAACCGCCTGACCCAGCTGTGCCAAGCGTACTACCACGAGCAGATCAAGATCGCGCAGGAGCTCGACGACGCCGACCTCAGAAGCCTCTCCGATCGGATCGACGCGCGCAAGCTCATCAAGAAGATAGAAGACATGCACCTCCGCTGGTGGGACGACTACCACCTGCTACAGGACGCCTACGAGAAGCGCGGCGTGAAGATGCCCGACCAGGTCTGGCTCAGGCCCGGTGAGAAGCTCGTCGCCTTCTACGAGAACAAGGTCGGAGACTCCTGAAGGCATGGCTCGCGGCGCGCCCATGCTGCGCGTGCAGCAGGGCTTCGCAGCCGTCGTGAGGCAGTGCGCGGAGCGCGGCGATCAGGTCGGATCGTAGAGGCCGAGCTTCACCGCATAGGCGGTGATCTCGGCGGCGTTGCGCAGGCCGAGCTTTTCCATCAGGCGCTGCCGGTGCGTGCGCACGGTAAGCACGCTGATGTCGAGCAGGCTGGCGATGTCGTTGTTGGCGTAGCCGCGCGCCACCAGCGACAGCACCTCGCGCTCGCGCGGCGTGATCGTCGCGATCGGCGTGCCGGCGGGCCGCCCGGCGCCGGCGGCGAAGGCGCCGGCGATCTGCTTGCTGACGTAGACCTGACCGGCCAGCACAGTGCGCACGGCCGTGAGCAGCTCGGCGGCGTCTTCGCTCTTCACCACGTAGCCGTCGGCACCGGCGGCGAGCGCGCGCGACACTGTCTCGGTCTTCAGGTTGCCGGTGAGCACGAGCACCTTGCAGAAGATGGACGCGTCGGCCCTGATTGCCGCGGCGACCTCGATGCCGCTCTTGCCCGGCAGCTCGAGATCGAGCACCAGAAGGCCGGGCGCCAGGGCGCGGACCAGCGCCTCGACCGCCGCGCCGTCGCCGGTATCGGCCACGACCTGCAGGTCGGGCTCGGCCGAGAGCAGCATCTTCAGCCCCTCGCGCACGAGCACGTGATCATCGGCAATGACGATCATCGTGGACGGAGTCATGAAACCTCGGGGCAGGGAGCGTTCGAAGGGGTCGAGCGACGATAGCATCGGGTTTTCTCGCCCAGCCCACCATAGGCCGCAGTGACCGAACCCAGCTCGCGATCGCGTCGAAGCATGCTCACCGCGATGGCCGGGCTCGCGGCCACCGGTCCGGTGCTCTCGGCCCCCGCGCGCGGCGTCGAGATCGGCTTCTACTTCCCGGTCGCGGTCGGCGGCGCCGTCGCCAACCTGATGGCCCGACTGGTCAGCGACTTCGAGCGCGAGCACCCCGACATCCGCGTGCGGCCGATCTACGCCGGCACTTACCAGGACGCGCTGGCCAAGGCGCTCACCGGCCACAAGAGCGGCACGCCGCCGGACCTGGCGGTGCTGTTCGCCGCCGACATGTACACCCTGATCGACGCCGACGCGATCGTCTCCTTCGACGAGGTCAGCGCCGCCGCCCACCTCGACCCGGCGTGGATGCAGGGATTTTTTCCGGCGCTGATGGCGAACAGCCGCGCCGCCGGCAAGACCTGGGGCATTCCGTTCCAGCGCTCGACGATCCTGCTCTACTGGAACAAGTCGCACTTCAAGGAGTCGGGGCTCGACCCGGAGCGGCCACCCGCCGACTGGGCGCAGATGCAAGCCTTTGCGCAGCGGCTGACGCGGCATGAAGAAGGCAGCAGCGGCCTGACCGACCGCTGGGGCGTGCAAATCCCCTCTTCGGGATTCCCGTACTGGCTGTTCCAGGGCCTGACCACCGCCAACGGCATCGAGCTGATGAACGCGAGCGGCACGCAGACCCGCTTCAACCAGCGCGCCGCCGTCGAGGCCCTGCAGTACTGGATCGACCTGGCGCGTGTGCACCGCGTGCACCCGCCGGGGCTGGTGACCTGGGGCACGACGCCCAAGGACTTTCGCGACGAGAAGGTCTCGATGATCTGGACCACCAGCGGCAACCTGGGCGCGATGAAGGCCGACGCGCGCTTCGACTTCGGCGTGGCCAAGCTGCCCGGCAAGATCAGGCGCGGCTCGCCCACCGGCGGCGGCAACCTCTACCTGTTCAAGAACCGGCCTGCGCCGCAGCGCGAGGCCGCGCTCGAGCTGGCGCGCTGGCTGGTGACGCCCGAGCGCACCGCGCAGTGGGGCCACGAGTCGGGCTACATCGCGGTGCGCGAGGCGGCGTGGGACACGCCGCTGCTGAAGAAGCAGGTGGCCGAGTTTCCGGCCGCGACCGTCGCCCGCGACCAGCTGCGCGAGGCCGTGGCCGAGCTCTCCACGCACGAGAACCAGCGCGTGACCCGCGTGCTCAACGGCGCGCTGGTAGCCGCGCTCGAAGGCAGCAAGACGGCGCAGCAGGCGCTCGGCGAAGCGCAGTCCTACGCCGAGCGCATCCTGCTGCCGTACCAGCGCTGAGCGCGGTGGCCGCCAACCCGAGACCGGCACGCACGCGCCCCAAGGCGCCGGCCCCCGGCGATCGCCAGCCCTCGTCGTTCACGCGCTTGCGCATCCTCAGCGCCCTCGTGCCATTGCTCGTGCTCGCGATCGCGCTCGCCGTGTCGTATGCCGTGTGGCAGCGCGAGCGTCGCGAGATCGAGCGGGTGCTGAAAGAGGACTTTGACCTGCGCGTGCACGACGCCGTGAACACGTTTCGCGAGCGCGTGCAGGGCTACGAGCAGGTGCTGCGCGCGGTGAGCGGCCTGTTCGCCTCGTCGCGCAAGGTCGAGCGCAGCGACTTCCAGACCTTTGTGCGCAACCTGAAGATGGAGATCCACCCCGGCTTGCAAGGCCTGGGCTACTCGGTGCTCGTGCCGGCCGACCAGCTCGAGCGCCATCTGGCCGCGGTGCGCGCCGAGGGCTTTCCCACCTACGCCATCCGCCCGGCGGGCGAGCGGCCGCTCTACACCTCGGCGATCTTCTTCGCGCCGCCTTCGGCCGCCGAGCTGAGCACGATCGGCACCGACTACCTGGCCGAGCCGAGCCGGCGCGCCGCGCTCGAGCAGGCACGCGACACGGCGAGCGTGGCGGTCTCGAACAAGATCGCGCTGCCGGGCGAAGACGCGCGCGAGGTGCAGCCCGGCTTTCGCATGGTGTGGCCGGTGTATCGCAACGGCGCGCCGCTCAATACGGTGCAGGAGCGGCGCGACAACATCGCAGGATGGATCTTCGCCGCCTTCAGCATGGAGGGCCTGCTCGGCAGCACGCTCGGCGAGCACGGCAACATCGCGCTCGAGGTCTTCGACGGCAGCGAGCTGCAGGGCGAGGACGCGCCGGCCGAAGTGATCGTCGACCGCGTGGGCGGCGAGTCGGCGCTGCGCCTCTTCACCACCGCCAAGCGCGTGGAGGCCGGCGGCCACACCTGGATCGTCTCGGCGCAGGCGCTGCCCAACTTCGCGACGCCGATCGCCATCAGCCAGCTCCAGCTCGTGACGCTTGTGGGCGGCGCTTCGAGCATCGCGCTCGCCCACTTCACCTGGGCGATGATGCGCAGGCGCCTGCGCAGCCTGCGCTACCGCGAGGAGCTGCAGATCGCGAAAGACCGCGCCGAGGCCGCCAACCGCGCCAAGAGCCACTTTCTGGCGGCCGCCAGCCACGACCTGCGCCAGCCGACCCAGGCGCTCGGCCTCTTCATCGCGACGCTGCGCGCTATGGCGAAGAAGCCGCAGCTCACCGGTGCCGAGGTCGGACACATCGCCTCGCGATTGCAGATGGCGATGGAGGGCCTGGCGCGGCTGCTCAACGGCCTGCTCGACGTCTCTCGCTTGGAGGCCGGCGCGGTGGAGGTACAGCTCGCGCCGATGCCGGTGCAGGACGCGCTGACCCAGGTGCACAACGCCTTTGCCGGGCCGGCGCAGGCCAAGGGCCTCGGATTCAAGGTCGTGCCGAGCCGGCTCTGGGTGGAGAGCGACCCGGTGGTGCTGGCGCGCATCGTCTCGAACCTCGTGGCCAACGCGGTGCGCTACACGGAGCGCGGGCGGGTGCTGGTGGGCTGCCGGCTGCGTGGCGATCACGTCGAGATCCAAGTGGTGGACACCGGCATCGGCATCGCCGAAGACCAGCGGGCGCGGATCTTCGAGGAGTTCTATCAGGTGGGGCAGCCGGCGCGAGATGGCGAGCAGGGCCTGGGGTTGGGGTTGGCGATCGTGAAGGGGTCGGCGGCGTTGATTGGCGGGGATGTGGGGATGGAGTCGGTGGTGGGAAGGGGGTCGTGCTTTTCGGTTTCGGTGCCGCGGTCAGAGCACGTTGCGGTGGCCTCCGTCGCAGCCGCGTCAGCGCGGCCTTCGTGGCAATCGCGGCTAGTGCTGGTGGTCGACGATGACTTGGCGATCCGCGATGCGATGCGGCACTTGCTCGAAGCTTGGGGACATACCGTGTTCACGGCCGGAAGTCTCGCTGAGGCGCTCGAACACGCGCGCGTCCGGCCCGACATCGACCTGCTGCTCACCGACCATCGCCTCGGGCACGGCACTACAGGAATAGACACGATTGACTTGGTGCGCATCAGCATGGGGCGGGAGGTAGAAGCGGCCGTCATCACAGGCGATACGTCACCGACGACGCTGAGCAAGGTGCACGCTCGCGGGATAAGACTGCTGCACAAGCCGCTTGTCGAGGACCAGCTGCGAGAGATTGTCGGATCCCCTGACAGCATTCGGCGACTTGGTACAGCTATGCCAGCATTTCGCGCAAACAGCGAGCTGACCTAGAGGGATTTGCTTCCCAATTGCAAGACCAACTTCGAAGGCAAGTTTAGGTTCAGGTACGTGATATCTGCGACGAACACAGTTGCCTTCGCGACTCCCTCGTGCACGACGCGCGGAATGAACTGACCTCCGATCTCAAGGGATCGCCGAGTGCCGTACTTAGTGACTTCCCGCTTGGTCAGCTTGACGCCAGCTTCTATCGCTTGACCGATGCCGGCTGGGTCCGCGGGGTATCCGATGAATCCGGTGGCGTCGACATCGTCGGGTTCGTTCGATCATGGATCGCTTCCATAGCTGCTCCCGGTCTAGGCCCGACCGCGACCATAGCGGCATCCGGTCCGAAGTCCCAAGGCAATCGTCCGCGCAGGCCAACAATGACGGAGACGGCAAGCCAAAGCTCCACGACCGCGTGCCTCGGTGGGAACGACAAGGGCAAAGGGATACCGCCCGCGCCAGAGAATCGCTCCTTTCCAATGCCACGGAGCGATGCGATGACAGTCACCACTATCCTGCCCGCATTCCCCACTACCGACCCCGCGACTGAGCAGCCCGGCAAGTCCTGCCCCGGCCACACCGCCCAACACGCTGCGACCAAAGCTGCCCGCGCCGCCGAAGCCCAGCGCGCCTGGCGCCGCACTACCTTCGACGAGCGCGCCCGGCTCATGCGCTCCGCCGCCACCGTCCTCCGTGCGCGCCGCGACGAGCTCGCCGCCCTGATGACCAGCGAGATGGGCAAGACCGTGGCCGACGGCCGCGCCGAGATCGAGAAGTGCGCCAGCGCCTGCGATCACTTCGCCGCCCATGCGGCCGGCTACCTGGCCCGCCAGACGATCGAGATCCCGGGCGCCAAGGCCTTCGTCACCTACAACCCGCTCGGCGTCGTGCTCGCCGTCATGCCCTGGAACTTTCCGTTCTGGCAGGTGTTCCGCTTCGCGGCGCCGGCGCTGATGGCCGGCAACGGCGGCGTGCTTAAGCACGCCAGCAACGTGCCGGGCTGCGCGCTGGCCATCGAGTCGGTGTTCAAGGAGGCCGGCTTTCCCGAAGGCCTGTTCGCCACCGTGCTGATCAAGAGCGCCGAAGTCAAGGCCCTGATCGAGAGCGCCCACATCGCC
>JANXWR010000431.1 GCA_025351025.1 Burkholderiales bacterium
GGTCGCTGCCCTGGAAGAGGCGCTGGCGCTGGCCGCGGATCGCTACAACAAGTGCGGCAACTGCCGGACCCTGGTCTGCGGCAACTGCTGGAACGAGTCGGACCAGCTCTGCATCAAGTGCGAGCGGCAAGGCGGCGTCGGTCACCCGGGGTCGAGCGAAGTCGCGGCGGCAGCCTCGCCGGCCTGCCCCAATTGCCAGACGCCGACGCAAGGCGGGCGGTTCTGCCCCGAATGCGGCTTCGACATGGCGAGCACGCACAAGAGCTGCCCGTCGTGCAGCGCGACGATGCCTCGCCAGGCCCGCTTCTGCACAGACTGCGGTCACGGTTTCTAGGCGTGGGTCGGCTGCCCACCGATCCGCCCGCGCTGCTCTCCATACGCCTGTCCGAGACCCGCCATGTCCGCCCCCCGATCAGATGCCGAAGCCGCGCTGCGCGCCGGTGACCCGCACGCCGCCCTGCAGCACCTGACCGCCGCGGTTCGCGCCAAGCCGGCCGACGCGAAGCTGCGCATCTTCCTCGCCCAACTGCTCTGCGTCGTCGGCCAATGGGAACGCGCACACACCCAGCTGAACGTCGTCGCCGACATGGACGCCGAAACGGTAGCGATGCGGGAGACGGTCGGTCACGCGATCCGCTCGGAGTTGATGCGGGCCAGGGTCTTCGCCGGCAACCGTACGCCGATGGTGTTCGGCCATCCCGACGAGTGGCTTGCCTTGTTGCTCGAATCCCTGCTTCAGAAGGGTCAGGGCAACACGGCGATGGCCGAAGACCTGGCCGCGCGCGCCTTCGACGTCGCGCCGGAGGTCACCGGCAAGATCGACGGCGAGCCGTTCACATGGATCGCCGACGCCGACTCGCGGATCGGGCCGGTGCTCGAAGCCTGCGTCAACGGCCGCTATTACTGGGTTCCGTTCTCGCGCCTGTCGAGCGTCGAGCTCGACCCTCCGGCAGATCTGCGCGATTGCGTCTGGATGCCGGCCACGCTCAAGTTCTCGAACGGCGGCGAAACCGTGGCGCTGATCCCGACGCGCTATCCGGGATCGGAGAGCAGCACCGACGGCGCCATCTGCCTGGCGCGCAAGACCGAGTGGGTCGACGCCGGCAACGATCGCTGGTTCGGCATGGGCCAGCGGGTCCTGGCTACCGACGCCGGCGAGCACGCACTCATGAGCTTGCGAACGATCGAGCTCGACGACATGCCTGCCAGCGCCGAACCGGCGGGCGAGCCGGCGTAAGTCCCAGGTCCGATGGCCGGCCTCACTTCTCAGGAACGCCTTCAGCCGTCACTGCTCGATCGGCTGACGGACTCGGAGCCCTCGACTTCGCGCGAGGCGATCGATGCACGCGTGTTGAGCAAACAGCAGTTGCGGGCCGCGGTCCTGCGCGACTTGTCGTGGCTGTTCAACACCGCTCGTGCCGAACCGGATCTTCAGCGCGGCGATCCGGAAAAGGTCGCGCTGTGGCGAGACGCCCCACAGGCACGCAACTCGGTTCTCAACTACGGCATTCCGTCGCTCTCGGGCATCACGATTTCCGCCATGCATTTCGGCGCGCTCGAGGCAGCCATCCGTCTGGCGATCATCCAGTTCGAGCCGCGCATCGATCCGAAGACGCTCGCCGTCGAGGTCAATCGCGACGCGGGCTTCAACATCCAGCACAACAGCCTTCGCCTTGTCATCCGCGGCCACATGTGGAACCAGCCGGTGCCGCTGGAACTGCTGCTTTCTGCCGACGTCGACGTCGAGACCGGCCTCGCGGCCGTGCGCGACATGCGCAACTGAGCGCAAGACATGGACCCGCGCCTTCTCCGCTACTACAACCAGGAGCTGCGCTACCTGCGTGAGATGGGTGGCGAGTTCGCGCGCGAATTCCCCAAGATCGCCGGCCGGCTCGGCATGGAGGGCATGGAGGTCGCAGACCCGTACGTCGAGCGGCTGATCGAAGGCTGCGCATTCCTTGCCGCACGCGTCCAGCTCAAACAGGATGCCGAATTCCCGCAGCTGGCGCAGCGGCTGCTCGAGATGATCTCGCCGAATCTCTCGGCGCCGATACCGTCGATGCTGGTCGCCCGCATCAAGCCGGCCAACGATCCCAACCTCATCAGCGGCTTCAAGGTCGCGCGTGGCAGCACCCTGGTCGGCCCCGAAACCGCGATGAGCCGAACCCGCTGCGAGTTCCGAACTGCGCAGGACCTGGTTCTGACGCCGATCCGCGTCGTCGGCGCCGAGTACTTCCTGAGTGCGGCCGACCTCGCTCTTTCCAATCTGCCCCTGCCGGAGCGCCCGCGCAGCGGCGTGCGGTTGAAGCTAGAGCTGCCCACGGGCCTCTCGTTCAGCCAGCTCAAGCTCGGCACCTTGCGGTTCTTCATCGGCGGACTGCCCGACGTGGCGATGCGCCTGCATGAGCTGATCGTCGGCAACTGCGTCGGCATCCTGGCGGGCGCGTCGGGCCGCGGCGCCGATGCCGGGCGAGCGTTCGTGGCCGGTCATCACGTTCGTGCCGTCGGCTTCAGCGACGAGGAGGCGATGCTGCCGGTGACCCTGCGCGGACTCGCCGGCACGCGCCTCATGCAGGAGTATTTCGCCTTCGCGCAGCGATTTCTCTTCGTCGACGTGGGCGGTCTCGGCGCCGCGTTCGCCAAGACCGCTGGCAACACCTTCGAGGTGGCACTTCTCTTCAACCGCTATGTCGCGCCGCTCGAAGGCGCGGTCGAGGCGGAGAACTTCCAGCTGCATTGCGTGCCGGCGATCAACCTCTTCGAGCGTCGCGCCGATCGCCTGAACCTCGACGAAGGGGCGACGGCCTATCATCTCGTGCCGGAGCGAACCGCGGCGCTCGACTACGAAGTGTTCGACATCCTGAGCGTGCGCGGCTACCGCGAAGACAGCGAAGAGCAGACCTTCCTGCCGCTGTTCGCCGCGCCCCAGGCCGAGCCCGGCGCCGAACGCGCCTACTACAGCGCCGTGCGCGAGCCGCGCCTGCCGTCGGACCGCAGCAAGCGAGAAGGGCCTCGTTCCGGCTACGTCGGCACCGAGACTTTCCTGTCGCTCGTCGATTCGCGCGAAGTGCCGTACCGCGGCGCCTTGCGCCAGCTCGCGGTGCAGGTGCGCTGCACGAACCGCGACCTGCCTCTGTTCATGCCGACCGGCCAGGCGCAAGGCGAGCTCGTCCTGAACGCCAGCGCACCGATCGAGGCGATCCACATCGCCGCCGGCCCGTCACGGCCGCAAAGCGCGATGCGCGAGGGCGCCATCGCCTGGCGCCTGCTCGGTCTGCTCTCGCTCAACTACCTGTCGCTGCTGGAGAGCGACCCGGAGAGCGGAGCGCTCACCCTGCGCGAGATCCTCACCCTGTTCGCCAGCGGCGCCGACGTCGGCCTGAAGCGGCAGATCGAAGGCGTTCGCTCGGTCAGCGTCAAGCCGATCGTTCGTCGCCATCCCGTGGCCGGGCCGATCGCCTTCAGCCGCGGCCTCGAAGTGCGGGTCACGGTGGACGACCTCTCCTTCGAGGGCGGCAGCGCGGTGCTGTTGATCTCGGTGCTGCACCAGTACTTCTCGCGGCATGTCTCGATGAACAGCTTCGTCCAGACGGTGCTTGCCTCGATGACGCGCGGCGACGTCATGACATGGTCGCCGCGCCTCGGCGCGAGGGCGATTCTGTGAACGCGCCCAGCGAGCTCGATCCCCGGCACGATCCGGCGGCGGCGGGCGCGGCCCTCTTCGACGAGATCGATCGCGACGCCGCCAAGTTCGACCTGTTCCAGGCGATGCGCCGGGTCGAGAATGTGTTCGTCGACAAGCCACGCCTCGGCGACGCGATGCGCCCCGGCGAAGAGCCGATCCGCTTTGCCCAGGAGCCTTCGCTGATCTTCGCGCCGGCGCCGATCGCCGCGCTCGACCGCAAAGACAAGGCGCGCCCGCCGCGCCTGGTGCAGCGCGTGTTCGGCTTCATGGGACCGAACGGTGCCTTGCCGATCCACCTGACCGAGTACGCGCGCGAGCGCCTGCTCTACGACAGCGACCCGACCTTCGTCCGCTTTCTCGACACGCTGCTGCATCGCTTCGGCCTCTTCTTCTATCGCGCCTGGGCGCGCGCGCAACCGGTGGTCGGGCTCGACCGGCCCGCCGACGCGACCATCGTCCGCCACGTCGGTGCCTTGATCGGCGTCGTCGAGAAGTCGACCCGCGAACGCGACGAGCTCGGCGACTTTCCGAAGCTGTTCTTCGCCGGCCGCCTGGCGCGGTCGGTGCGCGACGCCGACGGACTCGAAGCCTGGCTCAGCCTGCAGTTCGGCGTCGCCGTGTACGTCGCGCAGTTCCAGGGCCACTGGATGCCGCTCGGCCCGGACGAGCGCTCTCGTCTGATGCGCGACGGCCAATCGGCGGTCGGCCGCGGCGCGGTGCTCGGTCGCACGGTCTGGGACGTGCAGCACAAGTTTCGCATCGTCATCGGCCCGCTCCACTGGGAGCGCTTCGCCACGCTCCTGCCGGGCGGCCACGCCCTGGCGCAATTGAAGGCGCTGGTGCGCCAGTACGTGGGCTTCGAATTCGCCTGGGACCTGCGGCTGATCCTGAGGCGCGAAGACGTGCCATCGTGGACACTGCAAGGCGACCGTGACGGGCGAGTCGGCCGGCTCGGCCGGACCGCATGGCTGAACGGCGGCAAGGGATTCCGTCGCGGCCGCGACGCCGAGGATCTGGTGATGAACGTCGAGAGCATCCGCACCGCGGGTGCCGCGGCCGCCACGGTATGAGGCGCGCCGGCAAGAACGGCTCGATGACAAGGGGAGAAGGAAAAAATGAGTGAAATCAGTCGGGTCGCCCTCTTCGGCAAACTCAACCCCCTCGTCTACAAGACGATCGAGGGCGCCACCGTGTTCTGCAAGCTGCGCGGCAACCCCTACGTCGAGCTCGTGCATTGGCTGACGCAGCTGCTCGAGAACAACGGGTCGGACATCCACGCCATCGTTCGTCACTACGCGCTCGACGCCGCGGCGCTGGCCCGCGACGTCACCGCCGCCCTCGACCGGCTGCCGCGCGGCTCGACCGCGCTCTCGGATTTCTCCGAGCAGATCCCCGACGCGATCGAGCGCGCCTGGGTCTACGGCTCGCTGCAATTCGGCGACGGCGCCGTGCGCAGCAGCTACCTGTTGCTCGGCATGCTGAAGACGCCGCATTTGCGCAACGCCGTGCTCGCCATCTCCAAGGAGTTCGGCAAGCTCAAGGTCGACGACCTGGCCGATGACCTCGAGTCGGTCACCGGCAAGAGCGCCGAGCAAGGTCTCGGCCCGCAGGACGGCAGCGGCCTGTCGGGCGGCCAACCCGGTGAAGTGTCGGGCGCGATGGCGCCGGCGGCGATGGGCAAGCAGGAAGCGATCAAGAAGTACACGATCGATCTCACCGCCAAGGCCGAGAAGGGCGAGATGGACCCGGTGACCGGGCGCGACGACGAGATCCGCCAGATCGTCGACATCCTGATGCGCCGCCGCCAGAACAATCCGATCCTCACCGGTGAAGCCGGCGTCGGCAAGACGGCGGTCGTCGAAGGCTTTGCGCAGCGCCTGGCGCGCGGCGACGTGCCGCCGCAGCTGCAGGGCGTGTCGCTGCTGTCGCTCGACCTCGGCCTGTTGCAAGCGGGCGCATCGATGAAGGGCGAGTTCGAGCAGCGGCTTCGCCAGCTGATCGACGAGGTGCAGGCGAGCCCGAAGCCGATCATCCTGTTCATCGACGAGGTGCACACGCTGGTCGGTGCGGGCGGCGCCGCTGGCACCGGCGATGCTGCCAACCTGCTCAAGCCTGCGCTCGCGCGCGGCACGCTGCGCACGATCGGCGCCACCACCTGGGCCGAGTACAAGAAGCACATCGAGAAGGACCCGGCGTTGACGCGCCGCTTCCAGGTCGTGCAGATCCCGGAGCCCGAC
This sequence comes from Burkholderiales bacterium, assembly GCA_025351025.1. GTDB lineage: Bacteria > Pseudomonadota > Gammaproteobacteria > Burkholderiales > Burkholderiaceae_C > Schlegelella_A. The sequence continues at coordinate 5,923 of JANXWR010000431.1, forward strand.
GAGCTGAAGGCCGTGCTCATGCTGCGCGGCGTCGCCACCGTGCTCGAGAAGCACCACCGCGTGCAGCTGCTCGACGAGGCGATCGAGTCGGCGGTCAAGCTGTCGCACCGCTACATCCCGGCGCGCCAGTTGCCCGACAAGGCGGTC
>JANXWR010000290.1 GCA_025351025.1 Burkholderiales bacterium
CGCCGCCTTGGTGACGAAGGGATGGAGGTTGCCGGTGGTCGCGTACTGCAGCAGCGCGTCGAAGCGCTGCACGGCGCCGAACTTGGCGACGTAGAGGGCCGAGTCGACGGCGTATTCGTGCAGGTCGAGCACGACGATGGGGGCGATGTCGCGCTCGAGCTGGGCCTCGGCCTGCGCTTCTGGAGTGGCGAGCAGCAGGTGGTCACGGTTGATGTCGCTGCCGTCGGCGGCAGCGCGCTGGCCGAGGGCCGCGCCGTCGGGATTGGCGCGCGGCAGCAGGAAGACATCGACTTGGTCGAGAACGCGGTCGAAGCGTCCCGCGGCGAGCTGCTGGGCGACGACGACGAGCGCCTCGGCGCCCGCCGGCTCGTCGCCGTGCTGCCCGGCGACGATGAGGACGGCCGGTCGACGCGCCGGCGCCGAGGGCGGTGCCGACGCCGAGGCCGCAGCGGCCGGCGCGGCATCGGCTTGCCGCGTGAACGCCAGCGCCTCGAGCGGCGCGCCACGCTGCGAGTTGCCGAGCGGCAGCACGTCGATCGCCGTGCCGCGCGTCGAGCCGTCGCCGGCGTGCACCAGCCCATGCAGGATGGCGCGAAGCTCGTCGTTGCGTGTGAAAGCGGTGCGGCCCGGCTCGAATGCCGGCGTCGCGAAGGTGATGGCCGGCTCCGGAAAGCGCGCCGCGACGGCGGGCGATACCGCGGCCACGGAGACGACCTCCGGTGTCGGCGCGACGACGACCGGCGCAGGCGCCGGGGCGACGTTTGGAATCGGTGCGGGAGCGATTCCCGAGGCCACGACCGCACGCGGCTGCGCCGGCGCCGGGGCTGTGACAGCGGATTGCGGCAGCGGCGTCACGTACCGCGGCATGGGCGACGAGCAGGCGCCCAAACCGATCAGGCTAGCCATCGCCAGCCAGTGCCACATAGGCGACCGCACCATCCTCCGCATCCAGACTTCCGAAGCGCCTCCAGCCGGCGCGGCCGCGCAATATAGCCCCGGCGCCAGCATGGGCCGAGACGAAACCCCCGGCGGCGCAAGGCCACCTCGCGCCGCGCCGCGGCCGTTTCCCGCCCTCGGCCGCCGCTTCGTCGCACGGCACTGGCAACCGGAGTGCCGGCGCGGCGACAGTGCGCGCCGAAGCCACCGGATCGCCTGCCCTCGCCTCTCGCTGAAAATCGCTCCATGCCGTCGATCGCCGCCCGCCCCTTCCACCGCCCCGGCCACTGGCGCCGCTTCGCGATGCGCGGCGCCAAGACCACTGCCGCGGCGCTGCTGATCGCGGTCTGCATCTGGGCCCTGGCGCGCCACGACTTCGGCACGACGCTCGTCTATTCGCTGTGCATCTCGACGATGTGCTGGCTCTTCATCGACCTGGGCCGCGACCTGGTCGCCACGCGCACGTCGATCCCGCTGTTCGGCGCCGCCTCGGCCGGCGGCACCTGGCCGGGCTGGATCTGGATGCTGGTCATCGTCGCCATCGGCGCCGTCCTCGGTTACGCGGTGGGCAACGAGATCGCCAACCGTCTGACCGGCCTGAACTCGCCCGGTCCCTTCAACTCGGGCTTTCGCGACACGCTGTCGCTGCTCGTGCTCGCGTTGCTTCCGGCCGTCGTCATCACCTACTTCTTCCAGTCGCGCGAAGTCATCGCGGCACAGAAGACCGAGGTCGAGACGGCGCAGCGCCAGGCCGCCGAGCAGCAGCTCAAGCTGCTCGAGTCGCAGCTCGAGCCGCACATGCTGTTCAACACCCTGGCCAACCTGCGCGTGTTGATCGGCGTCGACCCGGCGCGGGCGCAGCAGATGCTCGACCAGCTGATCGCCTTCCTGCGTGCCTCGCTCGCCGGCTCGCGCGCCAGCCTGCATCCGCTCGAAGCCGAGTTCGGCCGCCTCGGCGACTACCTGGCGCTGATGCAGGTGCGCATGGGCGCGCGCCTGGCGACGCGCTTCGTGCTGCCGCCCGAGCTCGCCGGCGCACAGCTGCCGCCGCTGCTGCTGCAGCCGCTGGTCGAGAACAGCATCAAGCACAGCCTCGAGCCGCACGTCGCCGGCGGCCGCATCGACGTCAGCGCGGCAAGGCAGGGCGACACGCTCGTGCTCTCCGTGCGCGACAGCG
>JANXWR010000388.1 GCA_025351025.1 Burkholderiales bacterium
CTGTTTTCGGCGTTGCGCTTCTACATGGTGAGCTGGCTCGGCGAACGTGTCACGGCCGACCTGCGCAATGCCGTGTATGCCCATGTCGTCACCCAGAGCCCCGAGTTCTTCGAGACGACGCAGACGGGTGAAGTGCTGTCGCGCCTGACCACCGACACCACGCTGGTGCAAACGGTGGTCGGCTCCAGCCTGTCAATGGGCCTGCGCAATGCCGTTCTTGGCATCGGCGCGATGACCATGCTGATCATCACCAACCCGGTCGTCATGACGCAGGTGCTGGCGATCCTGATCCTGGTCGTGCTGCCTTCGCTCTACTTCGGCCGCCGCGTGCAGCGCCTGTCGCGCGCCAGCCAGGACCGCGTCGCCGACTCGAGCGCCATCGCCGCCGAGGTCCTCAACGCCGTGCCGGTAGTGCAGAGCTATCTGCAGGAAGGGCGCGAGGCCGAGCGCTTCGGCGCCTCGACCGAGCGTGCCTTCGCCACCGCAATCCGCAGGACCTCGCTGCGCTCGCTGCTCGTCGCCTTCATCATCAGCGCCACCTTCGGCGCCCTGCTCTGGGGCCTGTACCAGGGCACGCAGGCGGTGATCCGCGGCGACGTCACGGCCGGCCACCTCGGCGAGACGGTAGTCTACGTGATCATCCTCGTCAGCAGCGTCGCCGTGCTGTCGGAGGTCTACGGCGAGCTGCTGCGTGCCGCGGGGGCCACCGAACGGCTGATGGAGCTGCTGCAGCTGCAGTCGCCGGTCGTCACGCCGGCCGTGCCCGAGCCGATGCCGGCTTCGAGCGGCGGCGCCTCGGTGCGGCTCGAGCATGTGACGTTCCGCTACCCGTCGCGGCCGCAGCACCCGACTTTGGTCGACTTCAACTTCGCCGTCGAGCCGGGCGAAACGGTGGCCCTGGTCGGGCCGAGCGGCGCCGGCAAGAGCACCGTGTTCCAGCTCATCCAACGCTTCTACGACGTCGAGTCGGGGGCCGTGCGGGTCGATGGCGCGCGCGTCGAGAAGGTCGCCCTCGACGCCTTGCGCGGCCGCATCGGCATCGTGCCGCAGGACAGCGTCATCTTCTCCGCCAACGCGATGGAAAACATCCGCTACGGGCGTCCTTCGGCGAGCGATGCGGAGGTCATCGACGCCGCCACAGCCGCCTACGCGCACGACTTCATCAGCGCCCTGCCCGAGGGCTACAAGACTTTTCTCGGCGAGCGCGGCGTGCGCCTCTCGGGCGGGCAGCGGCAACGCATCTCGATCGCCCGGGCGATGCTGAAGAACCCGCCGCTGCTGCTCCTCGACGAAGCGACCAGCGCGCTCGACGCCGAGGGCGAGCGCATGGTCCAGGCCGCGCTCGAATCGGCGATGCGGCATCGCACGACGATCGTCATCGCGCATCGCCTCTCCACGGTGCAACGCGCCGACCGCATCGTCGTTCTGGAGGCGGGCCAGATCGTCGAGACCGGCACGCACGAGCAGCTCGTTGCATCGCGCGGCCTGTATGCGCGGCTGGCGGCGCTTCAATTCGATCGCTGAGTCGATAATTCGGCAATGAACGTCGACCGCCCCGTCCGCTCGCAATACGAAGACTTCATGCGCCAGGTGCGCGACCACGGCGTCGCCAAGAGCGACCGCACCGGCACCGGAACGAAGAGCGTGTTCGGCCACCAGATGCGCTTCGACCTCGGCCAAGGCTTCCCGCTCGTGACGACGAAGAAGGTGCACCTGCGCTCCATCATTCTCGAGCTGCTCTGGTTCCTGCGCGGCGACGGCAACGCGCGCTGGTTGCAGGAGCGCGACGTGACGATCTGGAACGAGTGGGCCGACGCCGACGGCAACCTCGGCCCGGTCTACGGCGTGCAGTGGCGCTCCTGGCCGACGCCCGACGGCGGCCACGTCGACCAGATCGCGCGCGTCGTCGACCAGCTGAAGTCCGAACCCGACTCGCGTCGCATCATCGTCAGTGCCTGGAACGTCGCGGCGCTGCCGGAGATGGCGCTCTTGCCTTGCCACGCCTTTTTCCAGTTCTACGTCGCCCCGGCGGCCAGTGGCGGCCGGCCGAAGCTGAGCTGCCAGCTCTACCAGCGCAGCGCCGACATCTTTCTCGGCGTGCCGTTCAACATCGCCAGCTACGCCTTGCTCACGCACATGCTGGCGCAACAGTGCGACCTGGACGTCGGCGACTTCATCTGGACCGGCGGCGACTGCCACATCTACAGCAACCACGCCGAGCAGGTCGAGCTGCAGCTATCGCGCCAGCCCTTCCCCTATCCGAGGCTGGAGATCCTGCGCCGGCCGCCTTCGGTCTTCGACTACGCGTTCGAGGACTTCGCGGTCGTCGAGTACCAGCACCACCCCGCCATCAAAGCCCCCGTGGCCGTGTAGGGCCTTTTACGACCGCCGGGCCGGGCCAGCGTGGCGAAGTTCACTGACGGCGGCCGAGAAGCGGCCCCGCGCGCCGGCCAGCGGCGCTAAAGTTGCGGGATGTCGACGAACTTCCTGGCCCCGACGGCTGCCGAGCTCGAACGCGAGTGGGGCCAAACCCTCGCCGAGGACTGGCATACCGACGTCGTCGCCGGCGATTTCTCGCCCATCATCCGGCGCTACGGCGTCGGCGCCGCGGCCCAGCGCGAGGTCTGCCTGGCCCGTTTCGGCTTGCTCCAGGCTTCGGCCAAGTCGATGCGGCCACCCGGCTCGACCGTCAACTCGCGCACCGAGTCCGCCGCCACGCGCACCGCGTCGAAGGGCGCCTGGGCGGGCCGGCAATGGTGCATCGTCCCGGCGCAGTGCTTCTACGTGCCCTACTACGGCGAAGACTCGAAACGCTCGGAGCGCTGGCGCATCCGCCGCACCGACCGCTCGCCGCTCAGCATCGCCGGCCTCTGGGACCGTTGGGTCGGCGACGACGGCGAGTCCCTGCTCAGCTTTTCGATCCTGACCCTGAACTGCGATCTGCATCCCCTGCTCTCGCGCTTCCATCGCGCGCACAACGACAAAGGCGAGGCCCAGGAAAAGCGCACTCCGGTGCTGCTCGCCGAAGAGGACTTCGACGCCTGGCTCGACACCACTCCGGGCCGGGCGCCGATCTACTTCGGCACCTTCGGCAAGGACGATCTCGAGGCCGAGCCCGCGCCGGCCTCGGTGCGCCGCACGACGATGATGATGCCGCTCGACACGGCCGTCTCCGAGCTGTAGTCGCCGCGACCGCAGGGTTCGCGAGACCGCGCGGCGCGGTCACGCCTTCTTCAGGCTGTGCTTTTTCAAGGGGAGATCGCGGATGCGCTCGCCCGTCGCCGCGAAGACGGCGTTGAGCACGGCCGGCGCAGCCACTGCGATCGTCGGTTCGCCGACCCCGCCCCAGAAGCCGCCCGACGGCATCACGATCGTTTCTACGGCGGGCATCTGGTTCATGCGCAGGATCGGATAGGTGTCGAAGTTCTCCTGCTCGATCCGGCCGGCCTTGACGGTGCAGCCGCCGAACAGCGCGGCCGACAAGCCGTAGGCGAACGAGCCTTCGACCTGCGCTTCGATCTGCTGCGGATTCACCGCGTGGCCGGAGTCGGTCGCGGCGACGATGCGCAGGACCTTGAGCTCGCCGTCATCGCTGACCGAGACCTCGGCGCAGGCCGCCACGTAGCTACCGAAGCCCATGATCTGGGCCAGGCCGCGGAACACGCCGGGCGCTGCCGGCTTGCTCCACTGGACGCGCTCGGCCACCGCGTCGAGCACGGCGAGCTGCTTGGGCGAGCGCGCCAGCAGGCTGCGGCGCAGGGCCAGCGGATCCTGGCCGCTGGCGTGCGCCACCTCGTCGATGAAGGACTCGAGGTAGAGCGCGTTGTGATTGAGGTTGACGCCGCGCCAGAAGCCCGCCGGGATGTGCGGGTTGCGCATCGCATGGTCGATCAGCAGGTTCGGAATCGCGTAGCCGAACGCGCTCTCCTGGCCGCCCGCGTTCAGGCCCTGGAAAACGACCGGGTCCTTGCCGCCCTGCAGGGCCTGCGGCGCCGCGCTGGCCAGGATCGACTGGCCCGACAGGCGCATGTGCAGGCCGATCAGCCGGCCGTTGGCGTCGAGCCCCGCGGTCAGCTTGCACTGCGTTACCGGGTGGTAGCGGTCGTGGGTCATGTCTTCTTCGCGCGACCAGATCAGCTTGACCGGCCGGCCGGGAATCTGCCTGGCGATCGCGACCGCCTGCTGCAACCAGTCGTGCGCGCCGCGGCGGCCGAAGCCACCGCCCAGGAGCAGCTTGTTGACCTCGCACTTCGAGGCCGGCAGGCCGGCTGCTTCGGCGGTCGCCGCGAGCGCGGCCTCGCCGTTCTGGGTCGGTGCCCAGACTTCGCAGCGCTCTGGCGTCCAGCGCGCCGTCGCGTTCATGACCTCCATGGTCGCGTGCGCCTGGTGCGGATAGGAGTAAACCGCGGTGACGGTGCGCGCCGCACTGGCCAGAGCGCCCTTGGCGTCGCCCGCTGCGTTGCCGACAAAGGCTTGCACGTCGTCGAGCCCGGCGCGCAGCACGTCCGCGAAGCGCTCGCTCGAGGCCGCGGCGTTCGGACCTTCTTCCCATTCGACCTTCAACGCGTTCACCGCCGTCTTCGCGTGCCACCAGGTATCGGCGACCACGGCGACGGCGCTGTCGCCGACCTGCACCACCTTGAACACGCCCGGCCGGCCGCGGATCGCTGCCGCGTCGAATCGCGCGACCTTGCCGCCCACGACCGGGCAATCGCGGATCGCTGCGGTCAGCATTCCGGGCAGCCTCAGGTCCATGCCGTAGACCTGCGATCCATTGAGCTTGGCGACGGTGTCGAGGCGCTTCACCCGCTTGCCCGCGACATGCCAGTCCTTGGGGTCGCGCAGCTTGATCTCGCTCGGCACCGGCAAGCGCGCGGCGGCGGCGCAGACCTTGCCATAGGTCGTCGAGCGGCCCGAAGCGGCGTGCGTGACGACGCCCTTGGCCGCGACGCATTCCGAAGCCGCGACCTTCCACTCGTCGGCCGCCGCCTGGACCAGCATCATCCGCGCCGCAGCGCCGCCCTTTCTCACGTAGTCGTGCGACTCGCGGATGCCACGGCTGCCGCCGGTCGAAAAACTGCCCCAAGGCCGGCTGCGCGCGAGACTCTGGCCGGGGGTCGGGAATTCGGTGCTGACGCGTGCCCAGTCGCAATCGAGCTCCTCGGCGACGAGCTGGGCCAGGCCGGTCAGGCTGCCCTGCCCCATCTCCGAGCGGGCGATCCGGATCACGACACTGTCGTCGCCATGGACCACGACCCAGGCATTCAATTCCTGCGCGGCATCGGCCGCTTCGGCCGAAGGCAGGGCGAAGCCCAGCACCATCGAGCCGCCGCCGGCGACCGAGGCGGCAAGGAACGAGCGACGCGAGACCGGCACGCTCGCCGCGCCGCCCGAGCCGTCGGGCGAAGCGATCGCGATTCCGGCCGGCGTCACGAGCTGCTCCTGGTGCCGGCCGCAGCCATCTTGATCGCGGCGCGGACGCGGTTGTAGGTTCCGCAGCGGCAGATGTTGGTCATCGCCGCGTCGATGTCGGCGTCGCTCGGGTTCGGCTTGGACTTCAGCAGGGCCGCCGCGGCCATGAGCATGCCGGACTGGCAGAAGCCGCACTGCGGCACGTCGAGCTCGGCCCAGGCCCGCTGCACCGGATGGGAGGACGTGGCCGAGAGGCCCTCGATGGTCACGATCTTCTGCTGCGGCTTGATGCTGACGGCCGGAAGCACGCAGGAACGCACCGGCGCCCCGTCGAGGTGGACGGTGCAGGCGCCGCATTGGGCGATGCCGCAGCCATACTTGGTTCCGGTCAACGCCAGCTGCTCGCGTAGGACCCAGAGCAAGGGCGTATCGGCTTCGGCGTCGACCGTCCGCTCGTGGCCGTTGACATTGAGTTTCATCATTCTGCAAGTTTGCTCCGGGGTTTGTCCCGACGCAACTCGCCGGTGGCGTCGCGGATATTGATCACCCGGCGGGCCGCTTGCCGGACGCGTCGCTCGTCAACCGCCCTCTCGGATTCGAAGGAGTTCAAGCATGGCAAGCAACATCAAGGGCCCGGGCATCTACCTGGCGCAATTCGCGAGCGACAGCGCGCCGTTCGACTCGTGGGAATCGATCACGAAGTGGGCCGCCGGGCACGGCTTCAAGGGCGTGCAGATCCCATCGTGGGACGCGCGCATCTTCGACATGAAGAAGGCGGCCGAGTCGAAGAACTATTGCGATGAGCTGAAGGGCATCGCCAAGAACCACGGCATCGAGATCACCGAGCTCGGCACGCATCTCCAGGGCCAGCTTGTCGCCGTCCACCCCGCCTACGACGAGGCTTTCGACGGCTTCGCGCCCGAGGCGGTGCGGCAGAACCCGAAGGCGCGCCAGGCCTGGGCGGTCGAGCAGATGCTGCTCTCGGCGCGCGCATCGAAGAACCTCGGCCTGAAGAGCAACGTCAGTTTTCCCGGCGCGCTCGCCTGGCCGTATCTCTACCCGTGGCCGCAGCGGCCGGCCGGGCTGATCGAGGCCGCCTTCGACGAGCTCGCCAAGCGCTGGCGGCCGATCTTCGACGCCTTCGAGGACGTCGACTGCCACGTCTGTTTCGAGCTGCATCCGGGCGAAGACTTGTTCGACGGCACGACCTTCGAGATGTTCCTCGAGCGCGTGAACAACCATCCGCGCTGCGCCATCAACTACGACCCCTCGCACTTCGTGCTGCAGCAGCTCGACTACCTCGAGTTCATCGACATCTATCACTCGCGCATCAAGGCGCTGCACATCAAGGACGCCGAGTTCCGGCCGACCGGCCGGCAAGGCGTGTATTCGGGCTATGCGCCGTGGATCGAGCGCGCCGGGCGCTTTCGCTCGCTCGGCGACGGCCAGGTCGACTTCGGCGCGATCTTCTCGAAGATGGCGCAGTACGGCTACGACAGCTGGGCCGTGCTCGAGTGGGAGTGCTGCCTGAAGCACCCTGAGCAAGGCGCCGCGGAAGGCGCCGAATTCATCAAGAAGCACATCATCCGCGTCACCGAGAAAGCCTTCGACGACTTCGCCGGCGGCGCCACCGATCCGCAGCAACTGCAGCGCATGCTCGGCCTCGCCGGCGCTAGGCGATGACGATCGAAGCGGCCGCCGCGGCGGGGCCGGCACCGCGCATCCGCTTAGGCATGGTGGGCGGCGGCGAAGGCGCCTTCATCGGCGCGGTGCACCGCATCGCGGCGCGCCTCGACGATCACTACACGCTCGTCGCCGGCGCGCTCTCGTCGACGCCGGAAAAGTCGCTGCGCTCCGGCGCCGCGCTCGGCCTCGAGCGCATCTATCCCGACTATCGGACGATGGCCGCCGCCGAGGCGGCGCGCGACGACGGCATCGAGGCCGTCGTCATCGTCACGCCGAACGACCAGCACGCGCCGGTGGCCGAAGCGTTTCTCGAAGCCGGCATGCACGTCATCTGCGACAAGCCGGTGACGACGACACTGGCCGACGCGCGCCGCCTCGAGGCGATTGCCGCAAAGCGGGGGTGCATCTTCGCCGTCACGCACAACTACACGGGCTACCCGATGGTGCGGCAGGCGCGCCGCATGGTCGCCGACGGCACGCTCGGCACGCTCCGCGTCGTGCAGGTCGAGTACGCGCAGGACTGGCTCGCCGGCCCGCTCGAGTCGACCGGCCAGAAGCAGGCCGAATGGCGCACCGACCCGCAGCGGTCGGGCGCCGGCGGCTGCATCGGCGACATCGGCACGCACGCCTACAACCTGGCCGACTACGTGACCGGCCTCGACGTCAGCGAGCTGTGCGCGGAGCTGAGCACCTTCGTCGCCGGCCGCCGGCTCGACGACAACGTCCAGGTCATGCTGCGCTACGCCAACGGCGCGCGCGGCCTGCTCTGGGCCAGCCAGGTCGCACCCGGCAACGAGAACGCATTGCGGCTGCGCGTCTACGGCAGCGCAGGTGGGTTGAGCTGGCAGCAGGAGCATCCGAACCAGCTGCAGTGGTCGCCGCTCGGCCAGCCGACGCAGACCCTCGCCCGCGGCACGGCGGCGGCCCACTTCGACGCGGCGCGCGTCACGCGCATTCCCTCGGGCCATCCCGAGGGCTACCTCGAGGGCTTCGCCACGATCTACGCCGAGGTCGCGCAGGCGATCCGAGCCGCCCACCACAAGAGCGGATCGGGCGCGCTCGATTCGGCCGTGCAGTTCCCGACCATCGCCGACGGCATCAAGGGGATGGCCTTCATCGAGGCCGCGGTGCGGTCTTCGGCCGAAGGCGGCCGCTGGGTCGGCTTGGTCTAGCTTCGATTCGATGTCCGATGGCGCTTCGCGCTGCTTACGACGCCATAGCCAGATATGCGCCCCGCGGCGTGTCGTCGAGGGCGCGATTCGCGCCGCGCAGGGCGGGCGCCGCCTTGCCGTCGATGGTCCAGGTCGGGATGGCGGCGAGGTAGGACCGATAGCGCCCCTTGGCCTCGAAGCGCGCGCGAAACGCCGAACGATCGATCCAGTCGCCGAGCTGCGGCACGATGCCGCCGCCGACATAGACGCCGCCGCGCGCACCGAGCGTCAGCGCGAGGTCGCCGGCGACGCTGCCGAGCAGGGCGAAGAAGTGCTCGACCGCGGCACGGCATTCGGCATCGCTTCCGGCGAGGGCGCGCGAGCTGACGTCGACCGCCTGCAGCACCTCGGCTTTCCGGCCGGCGATCGCGCAGCCGGCCCGGTACAGATTGACGAGGCCGTCGCCCGACAACACACGCTCGGCCGACACATGGCCGAAGCGCGTGCGCAGCCAGGCGACGATGCGATCCTCGGCGGCATCGGCAGCCGCCAGCGTGACATGCCCGCCTTCGCCGGCGATCGGCAGGACACCGCCGTTTGCATGCAGCAGCCCGGAGACGCCGAGGCCGGTGCCGGCGCCGAGCAGCGCCACCGGTGCGCCCGCGACTGCCTCGCCGGCGCCGACTTGGCGCACTTCGGAAGGGGTGAGGGCCGGGATGGCGAGCGCGAGCGCCGAAAAGTCATTCAGCACGAGCAGGCGCTCGAGCGCGAAGCGGCGACGCAGCGCGTCGACCGAAAATGTCCAGTCGAGATTGGTCATCGCCACTGTGTCGCCGGCAACCGGCGTGGCGATGGCGAGGGCGGCAGCCGCCGGGGCAGCCAGACGCTGATCGGCGAGGTAGTGAGCGATGGCCGCGGCCAGCCCGGCATGCTCGCGGCAGGCACAGGCGGCGACGTTCGCGACGCGCTCGTCCCGACCGGCAATCCAGCCGAAGCGAGCGTGCGTGCCGCCCACGTCGCCGAGCAGGCGGGGATAGGGAGCGCTGGGGTTTATCGTCGGCATCTGGCGTTTCGCTGCAGCGTCGATGAACGCGCCGCGATCGGAAGATACGCGAGTTGATGGCGCAAGGCACAGGAGAACGGCCATGTCAGTGCACCGAATCACCGTCTTGTGCGTGCTCCTGGCAGCCTATCCGTTCGGCATCGCCCGCGCGCAGTCGGCGTCGACGGGCAAGATCTACTCCTGCGTCAAGGACGGCCGGAAGATCACCCAAGACCATCCGATCGCCGAATGCGCCGACATCGACCAGGCCGAGCGCAACAAGGACGGCTCGATCAAGCGGGTCGTGCCACGACAGGAGACGGAGGCGGAACGGAGCGAGAGAGAAGCCAGGGAACGCGTCGAGCAGGCCGAGCGCACGCAACGCCAGGTCGAGGCGAACCGGGACAAGCTCCTGCTCAAGAACAACCCCGACAAGGCGGCCCACGATGCGGCGCGCGTGCGGGCGCTCGACGAGGTTCGTCGCTCCATCGAGAAGATCGACGAGCGCAGGAAGCTGCTGCTGGCCGAACGCAAGCCCTTGCTCGACGAGGCCGAGTTCTATCCCGGCAAGCCGCTGCCGGCCAAGCTGAAAAGTGCGCTCGATTCCAACGACGCAGCGCTGTCGGCGCAAGAGCAGCTGCGCCAGGGCCAGGAGGCGGAAATGGCGCGCAACAACAAGCGCTACGACGAAGAGCTCGAGCGCCTGAGAAAGATGTGGGCGGCGGCGCCGGGAACTCCAAAAGCGAATACCTCGGCGCCGCCCACCACGAAGTAGAGACGCCGTGACGAAGGAACGGACGTGCTATGAGGCAGCGCGCAGACTGGCCAGGGTGGCAAGGGTGGCAAGCAGAAGCGACTCCTCCACCGGCTTGGTCAGATGCCGGTCGAATCCCGCTTCCTCGCCCTTGCGCTGCGCCTCCGCGTCGCCCCAGCCGGTCATGGCGATGACGCCGACCTGTCCGCCCCAGGGCATGGCGCGGAGGCGACGACAGACCTCGTAGCCATCGAGCATGGGCAGGCCGATGTCGAGCAGCATCACCTGCGGAAGAAAGGCGCCTGCCTCGCGCAGCGCCGCCTCGCCGTCGTGGACCATGCGCACCTCGTGGCCGAGCTCCGTGAGCAGCTCGCTCAGGGTTTCGGCGCCGTCGCGGTTGTCGTCGACGACCAGGATCTTCAGGCGACCCGCGCTGGCCGCCACCGCACCGTGCGATGCCGCGCCTCCCATCCCCGGCTCCACCGACTTGCACGTGGCGACCGGCAGCGACACGACGAACGCGCTGCCGCCGCCGAGACCGCTGCTTTGCGCCTCGACGCTGCCGCCGTGCAGCCCGATGAGATGCTTGACCAGCGTCAGGCCGATGCCGAGGCCGCCGCGCGATCGCGAGATGGCGCCTTCGACCTGCGAGAACATGACGAAGACGCTGCGCAGCTTCTCGACCGGAATGCCGATGCCGTTGTCGGTCACCGTGACCTTGACTTCGTCGCCTTCGCGGCGCGCGGCCAGCTCGATGCGGCCGCCACGGTCGGTGTACTTGGCGGCGTTGGCAAGCAGGTTGACGAAGACCTGGGACAGCCGCGTCACGTCGGCGTCGAGGATGACCGGCTCGTCCGGCAGGACGACCGTGAGCGCATGCCCGAATTCGTCGATGTGCGGACGGCTGCCCTCGATCGCCAGCTCGATCACGGTCGCCAGCTCGACGCGCTCGCGCTGCAACGCGATGCGTCCCTGGGTGATGCGGCTCAGGTCCATCAGGTCGTCGATCAGGCGGGCCATGACCGTGACCTGCCGCGCGATGATGTCGCGGGCGTGCTGCGATACGGCGGTCGCGGCATCCTGGCGCTGCAGGATGTGCGCGGCATTGCGCACCGGCGCGAGCGGATTGCGGAGCTCGTGGGCGAGCGTGGCGATGAAGTCGTCCTTGCGCCGGTCGGCTTCGCGCAGCTCGGCTTCCAGTTGCTGCAAGGCCTCGGTGCCCTCGGTGACGAGACGGTCGAGATTCTCGTTCAGCTCCTGCAGCTGCTGCTCGGCCCGGCGGCGCTCCGTCACCTCTGCGAGCAGCGCGCGATTGGCGATCGCGACCTCCCGGTTCTTGCGATAGAGCTCGGCGAACACCGCGACCTTGGAGCGCAGCACCGCCGCGTTGACCGGCTTGTGCAGGTAGTCGACGGCGCCGCTGCCGTAGCCCTCCAGCACATGCTGGTCTTCGCTGTAGTAGGCCGTGAGAAAGATGATCGGCACGCGCGACGTTTTCTTGCGCCCCTTGATGGTCTGCGCCAGCTCGAAGCCGGTCATCCCGGGCATGCGCACGTCGAGGATGAGGACGGCGAACTCCTCCGCCACGAGCGCGAGCAGCGCCTGGTCGGCCGATTCCGCGCGCACCAGCCGATAGCCCGGCGAATCCAGCACGGTCTCTAGCACCGTCAGGTTCTTCGGTTCGTCGTCGACGATCAGAATGCTGATCGGCGCGTCGGCAATCGTCGACAGCAAAGCGCCCGGTCCGGTGGGCTTGGCCGGCTCATTCATCATAGGTGCGACGGCTCCGGCAAGCTGCTTCGGGTTCATGCGGCGAAGGGTTCTGATCGAAGGTCGAAGGAAGAAGGCACGCCGCCGGCGCTGTCATCGAAACAGCCAGACGCGCAGCAGCGACAGCAGCTGATCGGTGTTGACGGGCTTGGCGATGTAGTCGCTCGCGCCGGCGTCGAGGCATTTCTCGCGGTCACCCTTCATCGCCTTGGCGGTCAGCGCGAGGATGGGCAGGGTGCGGAACTGCGGCGCCGCCCGGATCTCGCGCATGGTCGCGTAGCCGTCCATGTCGGGCATCATGATGTCCATCAGCACCATGCTGAGGTCGGGCGTGCGCTCGATCAGCTCGATCGCCTGGCGCCCGTTGGTCGCGCTGATGACTTCCATCTCGTGATTTTCGAGAAGCGACGTGAGGGCGAAGATGTTGCGCGCGTCGTCGTCAACGACGAGCACCTTGCGCCCGCGCAGCACTTCACGTCCGCCGTGCAGGCGCTCGAGCATGTCCTGCTTCTCGGCCGGCAGGTCTGTGACGACGCGATGCAGGAAGAGCGAGGTCTCGTCGAGCAGGCGCTCGGGCGACTGCACGTCCTTCAGAACGATGCTCTTGGCCATCTGCTTGAGCCGGCCGACCTCGTCCTCGCTCAGATCCTTGCCCGTGAAGACGACCACCGGCACGCCGGCGATCTGCGGCTCGGCGTTGATCCGATCGAGCAGCTCGAAGCCGCTCATGTCCGGCAGGCGAAGGTCGAGCACGACGCAGTCGAAGCCCCGGGCGCGCATCTCGGCCAGGGCCGCGTCGCCGCTGCCCACGGCCACGGTCTCGATGTCGTGATGGTCGAGCAGTTCGACGATCGACGCCCGCTCGATGTCGTTGTCCTCGACGACGAGCAGCCGCTTGGCGTGTGGCTCGGTGAAGGCCTTGATGCGCTCGAAGGCGGCCTCGAGCCCGGCGGTGGTGGGCTCCTTGACCAGGTAGGCGAAGGCGCCGCGCGCCAGGCCGTGCTGGCGCTCCTCTTCGAGCGAGACGATCTGCACCGGGATGTGCCGCGTCGCGGGGTCGAGCTTGAGCTGGTTGAGCACGGTCCAGCCGAGCATGTCGGGCAGGAAGATGTCGAGCGAGATCGCCGCCGGGCGGAACTGCCGCGCCAGCGCCAGCGCATGGGCACCCTTTTGCGCGACGATGCCCTTGAAGCCGCGGTCGCGCGCCAGGCCGAGCAGGATGCGCGCGTAGTGCGGGTCGTCCTCGACGATTAGCAGCACCGAATCGCCGTGCTCGATCGTGGCACGGTCGTCGGCGACATGCTCTTCGCGCGAGACCGGCAGCACCACCATGTCGGGCCGGCTGTCGACGATGCCCGCATCGCCAGTGCGCCCCGCGATGCGCGGCGCGTTGGAGCCGGCATAGAGCAGCGGCAGATACAGCGTGAAGACACTGCCCTGGCCGTGCACGCTGGCGAGCTTGATCTCGCCACCGAGCAGCACCGCCAGCTCGCGGCTGATGGCCAGGCCGAGGCCGGTGCCGCCGTACTTGCGCGAGGTGCCGGCGTCGGCCTGCTGGAAGGCTTCGAAGATGAGTCGCTGCTTGTCGGGCGCGACGCCGATACCGGTGTCTTCGACCGTGAAGGCGACCACCTGCTTGGCGTTGCTCAGGATCGCGTGGTCCGGGCTCCAGCCCTGCGTCGCCACCTCGACGCTGACGTGCACATGGCCGTGCGAGGTGAACTTGACGGCGTTGGAAAGCAGGTTCTTCAGGATCTGCTGCAGCCGCTTCGGATCGCTTTCCATCGAGCGCGGCAGGTCGGCGTCGAAGCGAATCTGGAAGGGCAGGTTCTTCGCTTCGGCGACGTGACGGAAGTTGCGATCGATGGTGTCGCGCAGCCCCGTGAAGGTGATGTCCTCGACCTCGACGGTCACCGTACCCGACTCGATCTTCGACAGATCCAGGATGTCGTTGATCAGGTGCAGCAGGTCCGAGCCCGAGGAGTTGATGTTGCGCGAGAACTCGACCTGCTTGTCCGAGAGGTTGCGCGGCGCGTTCTCGGCCAGCTGCTGGCTCAGGATCAGGATCGAGTTGAGCGGCGTGCGCAGCTCGTGCGACATGTTGGCCAGGAACTCGGACTTGTACTTCGAGGTCAGTGCCAGCTCGGCCGCCTGCTCCTCGAGCGCGCGCCGCGCCTGCTCGACCTCGGCGTTCTTGCGCTCGACTTCGGCGTTCTGCTCGGCGAGCAGCCGCGCCTTGGTGCCGAGCTCCTCGTTGGTCTGCTGCAGCTCGCTCTGGCGCGACTGCAGCTCGACCGTGAGCTGCTGCGACTGGGTGAGCAGGCCTTCGGTCCGCATCGTCGCCTCGATCGTGTTGAACACCGCGCCGATGCTTTGCGTCAGCAGCTCGAGAAAGGCCAGCGAGCCGGTGCCGAAGGTCTGCAGCGAGGCCAGCTCGATGACGGCCTTGGTCTGGCCCTCGAACAGCACCGGCAGGACGATGACGCTGACCCGCGCCGCCTGGCCGAGGCTCGAGCTGATCTGCACGAAGTCGGCCGGCACGTCGGTGAGCAGGATGCGGCGCTTCTCCGCCGCGCACTGCCCGACCAGCCCTTCGCCGACGCGGATCGTGATCGGCAGGCGCACGCTTTGCGCGTAGCTGGAGAGCAGCTCCAGCTCGGCGCCGTCGTCGATGCCGGCCAAGTGGTAGATCGTGCCCTGATGCGCATTGACCAGCGGCGCCAGCTCGGTCAGCAGCAGTTGGCCGACGGTGCTCAGCTCGCGCTGGCCCTGCAGCATGCCGGTGAAGCGGGCCAGGTTCGTCTTCAGCCAGTCCTGCTCGCGATTGCTCTCGGTGGTCTCGCGCAGGTTCGAGATCATCGTGTTGATGTTGTCCTTCAGCTCGGCGACCTCGCCGCGCGTCTCGACCTGGATCGAGCGGGTCAGGTCGCCCTTGGTCACCGCGGTGGCGACCTCGGCGATGGCACGCACCTGTGTCGTCAGGTTGGCCGCGAGCAGGTTGACGTTGCCGGTCAGGTCCTTCCAGGTGCCCGCGGCACCCGGCACGTTGGCCTGACCGCCGAGCCGCCCGTCGACGCCGACCTCGCGCGCCACGTTCGTCACCTGATCGGCAAAGGTGGCGAGCGTGTCGGTCATGCCGTTGATGGTGTCGGCGAGCGCCGCGACCTCGCCCTTGGCCTGCACCGTCAGGCGCTGCGTCAGGTTGCCGTCGGCCACCGCCGTCACGACCTTGACGATGCCGCGCACCTGCTCGGTCAGGTTCGAGGCCATGAAGTTGACGTTGTCGGTCAGGTCCTTCCAGGTGCCGGCGACGCCGCTCACCTGCGCCTGGCCGCCGAGCTTGCCCTCGGTACCGACCTCGCGCGCCACCCGCGTCACTTCGCCGGCGAAGGCATTGAGCTGGTCGACCATGGTGTTGATGGTGTTCTTCAGCTCGAGGATCTCGCCCTTCACGTCGACCGTGATCTTTCGGTTCAGGTCGCCGCGCGCCACCGCGGTGGTCACCTCGGCGATGTTGCGCACCTGCGTGGTCAGGTTGTTGGCCAAGCCGTTGACGGTGTCGGTCAGATCCTTCCAGGTGCCCGCGACACCCGGCACCGCCGCCTGGCCGCCGAGCCGACCCTCGGTGCCGACCTCGCGGGCCACCCGCGTCACCTCCGAGGCGAACGAGCGGAGCTGCTCGACCATCGTGTTGATAGTCTCCTTGAGCTGCAGGATCTCGCCACGCACGTCGACGGTGATCTTCTTCGAGAGGTCGCCGTTGGCCACCGCGATCGTCACCTCGGCGATGTTGCGCACCTGGCCCGTGAGGTTCGACGCCATCGAGTTGACGTTGTCGGTCAGGTCCTTCCATGTGCCCGCCACGCCGGGCACCGCGGCCTGACCGCCGAGCTTGCCCTCGGTGCCGACCTCGCGCGCGACGCGCGTCACTTCGGAGGCGAAGGCCGAGAGCTGGTCGACCATGGTGTTCATGGTCTCCTTGAGCTGCAGGATCTCGCCCTTGACGTCGACCGTGATCTTGCGGCTGAGGTCGCCCTTGGCGATGGCGGTGGCGACGTCGGCGATGTTGCGCACCTGGCCGGTGAGGTTCGACGCCATCGAGTTGACGTTGTCGGTCAGGTCCTTCCACGTTCCGGCCACACCCGGCACCTGCGCCTGGCCGCCCAGCTTGCCGTCGGTGCCGACCTCGCGCGCCACCCGCGAGACCTCGGCCGCGAACGAGCGCAGCTGGTCGACCATGGTGTTGATCGTTTCCTTGACCTCGAGGATCTCGCCGCGCACGTCGGCGGTGATCTTTTTCGAGAGGTCGCCGTTGGCCACTGCGATCGTCACCTCGGCGATGTTGCGCACCTGGCCGGTCAGGTTGTTGGCCATGAAGTTCACGTTGTCGGTCAGGTCCTTCCAGGTGCCGGCCACGCCCTCCACCGCCGCCTGGCCGCCGAGCTTGCCTTCGGTGCCGACCTCGCGCGCCACCCGGCTCACCTCGCCGGCGAAAGCGTTGAGCTGGTCGACCATCGTGTTGATGGTGTTCTTGACCTCGAGGATCTCGCCGCGCACGTCGGCGGTGATCTTCTTCGAGAGGTCGCCGCGCGCGACGGCGGTCGTCACCTCGGCGATGTTGCGCACCTGGCCGGTCAGGTTCGAGGCCATGAAGTTGACGCTGTCCGTCAAATCCTTCCAGGTGCCGGCCACGCCCGGCACGGCCGCCTGGCCGCCGAGCTTGCCCTCGGTGCCTACCTCGCGGGCGACGCGCGTCACTTCCGACGCGAAGCCGTTGAGCTGATCGACCATCGTGTTGATGGTGTTCTTCAGCTCCAGGATCTCGCCCTTCACCTCGACCGTGATCTTGCGCGACAGGTCGCCGCGCGCCACCGCGGTGGTGACGTCGGCGATGTTGCGCACCTGGCCGGTCAGGTTGTTGGCCATCGAGTTGACGTTGTCGGTCAGGTCCTTCCAGGTCCCCGCCACACCGCGCACCTGCGCCTGGCCGCCGAGCTTGCCTTCGGTGCCGACCTCGCGCGCCACCCGCGACACCTCGGAGGCGAAGGCGTTGAGCTGGTCGACCATCGTGTTGAGCGTGTTCTTCAGCTCGAGGATTTCGCCCTTCACGTCGACCGTGATCTTGCGCGAGAGGTCGCCGTTGGCCACGGCGGTGGCGACGTCGGCGATGTTGCGCACCTGACCGGTCAGGTTCTGAGCCATCGAGTTGACGTTGTCGGTCAGGTCCTTCCAGGTGCCCGCCACACCGGGCACCTGGGCCTGACCGCCGAGCGCGCCTTCAGTGCCGACCTCGCGCGCCACCCGGCTCACTTCGCCGGCGAAGGCGTTGAGCTGGTCGACCATGGTGTTGATCGTGTTCTTCAGCTCTAGGATCTCGCCGCGCACGTCGACCGTGATCTTCTTCGAGAGGTCGCCGTTGGCCACGGCCGTGGTCACGTCGGCGATGTTGCGCACCTGGCCGGTCAGGTTGGTGGCCATGGCGTTGACCGAGTCGGTCAGGTCCTTCCAGGTGCCGGCGACGCCGCGCACCTCGGCCTGGCCGCCGAGCTTGCCCTCGGTGCCGACCTCGCGCGCCACGCGCGTCACTTCGGAGGCGAAGCCGTTGAGCTGGTCGACCATCGTGTTGATGGTGTTCTTCAGCTCCAGGATCTCGCCCTTGACGTCGACCGTGATCTTCTTCGAGAGGTCGCCGTTGGCCACCGCCGTCGTCACCTCGGCGATGTTGCGCACCTGGCCCGTCAGGTTGGAGGCCATGAAGTTGACGTTGTCGGTCAGGTCTTTCCACGTGCCCGCGACACCCGGCACCGCCGCCTGGCCGCCGAGCTTGCCCTCGGTGCCGACCTCGCGCGCCACCCGCGTCACTTCGGAAGCGAAGCCGTTGAGCTGGTCGACCATGGTGTTCATGGTGTTCTTCAGGGCCAGGATCTCGCCCTTGACCTCGACCGTGATCTTCGAAGACAGGTCGCCCTTGGCGATGGCGGTGGCGACGTCGGCGATGTTGCGCACCTGGCCGGTCAGGTTCGAGGCCATCGAGTTGACCGAGTCGGTCAGGTCCTTCCAGGTGCCGGCGACGCCCGGCACCTGCGCCTGGCCGCCGAGCTTGCCCTCGGTGCCGACCTCGCGCGCGACCCGCGTCACTTCGGACGAGAAGCCGTTCAGCTGGTCGACCATCGTGTTGATGGTTTCCTTCAGCTCGAGGATCTCGCCCTTGACGTCGACCGTGATCTTGCGCGACAGGTCGCCCCGCGCCACGGCGGTGGTCACCGTCGCGATGTTGCGCACCTGAGCCGTCAGGTTGGTCGCCATCGCGTTGACCGAGTCGGTCAGATCCTTCCAGGTGCCGGCGACGCCGGGCACCACCGCCTGGCCGCCGAGGCGACCATCGGTGCCAACCTCGCGCGCCACCCGCGTCACCTCGGAGGCGAACGAGCGCAGCTGCTCGACCATGGTGTTGGTCGCTTCCTTGAGCTGCAGGATCTCGCCGCGGACGTCGACGGTGATCTTCTTCGACAGGTCGCCGTTGGCCACCGCGATCGTCACGTCGGCGATGTTGCGGACCTGCGCCGTCAGGTTGCCGGCCATCTGGTTGACCGAGTCGGTGAGCTCTTTCCAGACGCCCGACACGCCCTTGACCTTGGCCTGGCCGCCGAGCTTGCCTTCGGTGCCGACCTCGCGCGCCACGCGGGTGACCTCGGAAGTGAAGACCGAGAGCTGCTCAATCATCGAGTTGACGAGCTTGGCCGAGCGCAGGAACTCGCCCTTCAGCGAGCGCCCGTCGACCTCGAGCTCCATCGACTGGCCGAGGTCGCCCTTGGCAACGGCTCCGATGGTGCGCGCGATCTCGGTGGTCGGCCGTACCAGGTCGTCGATCAGGGTGTTGAGCGAATCGACGGTCGTCGCCCAGCCACCCATCGCGCCGGGCAGCGACATGCGCTGCTTGAGCCGCCCTTCTTTGCCGACGCTGGCGCTGAGCCGGTTGACCTCGCGCAGGATACGGTCGTCGTGGGCCAGGGCCTGGTTGAAGGCTTCGGCGATGCGCGCATCGGTGGCCGTCCAATCGGCCGGCAGGCGCACCGAAAAGTCGCCGTCCCGAAACGCCGTCATCGCCGACAGCATCTGCCGAGAGCGCGCCTCGGCGGCGGCCCGGTCCGCGCGCAGTTCGAGAATCTCGTCCTCGAAGGAAGGAAGCGTCGCCGGATAACCCGCGGCCGTGACCTCGCTTGCGCGTTGCATAAGACTCCCTTGCGGCCCGGGCCGGGACGCGCATCCGCTTGAAATGCCTCAACGTTCCGGCAGGCGGGCCATGTGCCTGGACCTGAGAAGACGACCAGTGGACGTGGCTCTACCTGCCGCTCGAATCGGCCTGTTCCCGACCGTTCGCGCGGATTGGCATTCGGCGTGCCTGCCAGGGGCGGACGACGCCCAAAGGCGTGGTCTTTGCCCGCAGTCCGCGCCGCCCATGGGGTGGCGGGGATAGCTGCGGCCGTGGCTCAGCCGAGCCAGCGAAACAGCAGGGGAATAAGCAGCGACGCGAGCAGCACCTGCAGTCCTAGCGCGATGCCGGCATAAGCGCCCGCGTCGTCGTGCACCTGCAGCGCCCGCGCCGCGCCGATGCCGTGCGAGGTCGTGCCGAGGGCGAAGCCGCGCACCGCCCAACTGTCGATGCGGAGGCCATTGAAGAGATACTTGGCCGACAGGGCGCCGACCAGCCCGGTCACCACCGCGAAGACCGCCGCGAGCGCCGGAACGCCGCCGACGCGCTCGGCGATGCCCATCGCCACTGGTGCCGTGACCGACTTCGACGCCAGCGACCGCACCACCTCGGCGGGTATGTGGAACAACCACGCGAGCAGTACGGCGCTGCCGCCCGCCGTCGCGCCGCCGACGAGCGCGGCGAGCACTAGCGCGACGCCGCGCCGGCGCACCTCGGCACGGCGCTGCCACAACGGCCAAGCGAGCGCCACGACCGCCGGACCGAGCAGCACGTGCACGAATTGTGCGCCGGCGAAATAGGTCGGATACGGCGTGCGCGTCGCCAGCAGGAAGCCGCCCAGCACGATCACCGACCAGAGCACCGGGTTCGCCCAGGGCGCGCGATGCACGCGGTCGTAGACGGCGGCGGCGGCAACGTAAGTCTCCAGAGTCGCCGTCAGTCCGAACAGCGGCGCCGTCGACAGGTAGACCCATAGCTGGACGAAATCAGGCATTGGGCGGCGCCTGGTTCGAGCCATGGCGCAGCAAGGCGCGCAGCACGAGCGCCGTCACGGCCATGCCGATCCAGGTCGACAGGACGATGACCGCGAGCAGCTGCGGTCCGTACCGCGACACGAGGTCGAGGTGGGTGATGACACCGACGCCTACCGGCACGAAAAGCAGCGACAGATGCGCGAGCAGCACGTCGGCGGCGGCCTGGGTCGGCTCGCGGATCCAACGCCAGCGAAGGCCGACGAGCAGAAGGACGAGACCGACGACCGGCCCTGGCAACGGAAGCTTGAAAGCGAGCGTGAGGCCCTCGCCCGCGGCCTGGAACAAGAGCAACAGGGCGAGGCCGCGGAGTGCCGTCATGGTCCGATGCGTTGCAACCCTGGGGTCGGTGTCCCGAGGCTACCCGAATCGGCTACGACGGACGCGCGACTCAGCCGGTCTTGATCCAGACCGCCTTGGTCTGCAGGTACTCGAGCATGTGCTCGGCGCCGGACTCGCGGCCGTAGCCGCTGTGCTTGTAGCCGCCGAAGGGAACGGCCGGGTCCATCACCTGGTAGCAGTTCACCCAGACGGTGCCGGCACGCAGGCCCCGCGCGACGCGGTGCGCGGTCGCCAGGTCGCGCGTCCAGACGCCGCTGCCGAGGCCGTAGTTCGTGTCGTTGGCGCGGCGCAGCACGTCGTCGAGGTCGTCGAAGGGCAAGGCCGAGATGACCGGGCCGAAGATCTCCTCGCGGGCGATGCGCATGTCTTCACGGACGTCGGCGAAGACGGTCGGCGCGACGAAGTAGCCGCGGGCCAGCGCGCCTTCGGTGAGGCGTGCGCCGCCGGCCGCCGCACGCGCGCCCTGCGCGTGGCCGAGATCGAGGTAGCCGCTGACGCGATCGAGCTGCTCGGCCGAGACGAGCGGGCCGAGCTCGGTCGCGGGGTCGAGCGCCGGTCCGACGCGCAGCCCCTTGGCGAACGCGGCGACGCGCTCGACGAACTCGTCGTAGATCTTGCGCTCGACGTACATGCGCGTGCCGGCGCTGCAGATCTGGTCCGAGTTGGCGAACACCGCCATCGCCGCGCCGGGAACGGCGGCGTCGAGGTCGGCATCGGCGAAGACGATGTTCGGCGACTTGCCGCCGAGCTCGAGCGAGACGCGCTTCACGTTGCCGGCCGAGGCGCGAATGATCTTTTGCCCGACCTCGGTCGAGCCGGTGAAGGCGATCTTGTCGACGCCTGGATGCTCGGCCAGCGCCGCACCCGCTGCCGCGAGGCCGCTGACGACGTTGAAGACGCCGGGTGGCACGCCCGCCTCCATGACCAGCTCGGCCAGGCGCAGCGGCGAGAGCGGCGCCTGCTCGGCGGGCTTGAGCACCAGCGTGCATCCGGAGGCGAGCACCGGACAGAGCTTCCAGATCGCCAGGCCGATCGGCCCGTTCCACGGATTGATCGCGCCGACGACGCCGACCGGCTCCTTCAGCGTGTAGCTGAAGACCTCGCCGGCGGCCGAGTTGGCAATGGTCTCGCCGTGCACCGAGGTCGCCAGGCCGGCGTAGTAGCGCAGCAGGCCGACGGCGCGGCGCCGGCCGAGCACGGTGCGCGAGATCGGCCCGCCCATGTCGAGCGTGTCGAGCATGGCCAGCTCGTCGTAGTGGCGATCGACCAGATCGGCGAGCTTGAGCATCACGTTCTGGCGGTCGAACGGCTTGAAGCGCGCCCACGGCCCCTCGAGCGCACGCCGCGCCGCAGCGACCGCGAGGTCTATGTCGCGAGCGTCGCCCTCTGCAACCTCGGCCAGCGCCTCGCCGGTCGAGGGGTTGTAGGTCTTGAAGGTGCGGCCAGTCGACGCCGCGGTGGCGCGGCCGTCGATGAAGAGCAGCTTGGGCCGGCCATCGAGGAAAGGCGGCGGTGCGAGGTCTTGTAGGAGGGCAGCCATGGCGAATCGATTCCTGGTGGGGAGTGCGCTCAGGCGAACGCGTGTTGCTCGTGTCGCGTCGTCACTGCGGCGGGCGCGAGGATGAAGGCAGCGGCGCGCTCGCCGATCATCATCGCCGGCGCGCTGGTGTTGCCGCCGATGATGTCGGGAATGATCGAGGCGTCGGCGACACGCAGGCCGGCAATGCCGTGCACGCGCAGTTGTGCGTCGACTACCGCCATCGGGTCGCCGGCCGGACCCATCTTGCAGATGCCGACCGGGTGATAGGTCGTTGTCGCGGTGGCGCGCACGAAGGCCTCCAGCTCGGCGTCGTTTGTGGTCACGACGCTCGGCGACAGCTCGGCGCCCGAGAAGGCCGCGAGCGCAGGCATGGCGAGGATGCGGCGCGCTTCCTTCAGGCCGGCGACAAGCGTCTCGGCATCGGCGCGGTCCTCGAGAAAGCGGGCCCGCATCAGGGGCTTGGCGGCCGGATCCGGCGAGGCGAGCTCGAGGCGGCCGCGCGCCGACGGACGCAACACCGCGACATGGACAACAAAGCCGTGCTGGCGCGGGATCGTCCGCGCGTTGCCCTTCATGCCGACCATGAAGGTCATCTGCAGGTCGGGCCGGTCGAGGCCCGGCCGCGAGCGCAGGAAGCCGCCCGCCTCGGCCGCGTTCGACGCCAGCATGCCGCGCCGCTGCAGCAGGTATCTGAATGGCGCGGCGGCGACGCGAGGCAGGGCGCGCAGCGACAGCGCATAGGACTCGCCGCTCGGATTGGCGACGGCAATCGACGCCGTCGGATGGTCCTGCAGGTTGGCGCCGACCCCCGGCAGGTCGCGCGCGACGGCGATGCCGTGCCGGGCGAGGTCGGCGGCCGGGCCGATCCCCGAGAGCAGCAGCAACTGCGGCGAATTGACGGTGCCGGCGGCGAGCACGACCTCGCGTGTTGCCGCCAGCTCGATGCGCACGCCGTCGCGAACGATCGCGACGCCGGTGGTGCGGCCCGCTTCGATGCGGACCTTCTCGACCAGCGCATCGGTGAGGAGCTCGAGGTTGGGCCGGCTGAGCACCGGATGCAGAAAGGCGCGCGAGCTGCTCAGGCGCACACCGTCGCGCTGGTTCAGATCGAACAGCCCGAAGCCGTCCTGCTCCACGCCGTTGAAGTCGTCGTTGCGCACATGGCCGGCTTCGGCCGCGGCGGCAACGAAGGCACGCGCCAGCGGGTTGCTGGTACGCAGCTGCTGCACGTCGAGCTCGCCGCCGCGGCCGTGCAGCGATGACGGCGCGCCGGCGCGGTTCTCGTGCTTCATGAACCACGGCAGCACGTCGGTGTAGCGCCAGCCCTCGTTGCCGCGCGCCGCCCAGTCGTCGTAGTCGCGCCGGTTGCCACGCATGTAGACGGTGCCGTTGATCGAGGTGCAGCCGCCGAGCAGCCGGCCGCGCGGGCAGGCGATCTGCCGGTCGCCCACGCCCGGTCCGCCTTCGAACACGTGCTGCCAGTTGTAGCGCACATGCGGCAGCAGGAAGATGTTGCCGATCGGCAGCGTCGTCTTCCAGTTGACCGGGAACTGCCGATCGGACGGGCCGGCCTCGATCAGCGCGACGCGGACCGCCGGATCGGCGGACAACCGGTTGGCGATGACGCAGCCGGCCGCGCCGGCGCCGACGACGATGTAGTCGAAGCGCCTCGATGCATCCTGCACGGCGTCGTCTCCCTCGTTGTCTGTCTATCGCTTGCGATGGCGCAGCTTCTCGAGCCGCGCGTCGATCTCGGCGCGGCTGACCGGTGTGTTGTTGGCGAGCGAGGCGGCGCGTTCGAGCTTGAGGGCTTCGGACAAGGTCATGCCGGCCTCGTCGTCGAGCAGCCGGCGATAGGCGATCAGCGCCTCGGGCACGCCGGCCAGCATCTGCCGCGCCATCGCCTCGGCGCGTGGCCGCAGCTGATCGGGCGCGACGACGTGGTTGACGAAGCCCCAGGCCGCGGCCTCTTCGGCGCCGAGAAAGCGGCCGGTCAGCGCCAGCTCCTTGGCGCGGTGCAGGCCGATGCGTCGAACCATGCGCGCCGAACCGCCCCAGCCGGGCAAGAGGCCGACCTGGACATGCGAGTCGGCAAAGCGCGCGTCGCTCGAGGCGATGAGCACGTCGCAGGCGAGCGCGATCTCGACGCCACCGGTGATGGTGAGGCCGTTGATCGCGCCGATCACCGGCCCGTTGAAGCGCTGCAGCGCGGCGACCACATCGAGCTCGTACGCGGCCGCGGCGACCACACCGGGCGCGGCCCACTCGTCGAGGTCGAGGCCGGCGGTAAAGGCGCGGCCGGCACCGGTCAGGATCAGGACGCGAATTACCGGATCGGCTTCGAGCGCGTCGATCGCCCCGGCGATCTCCTGGCGCATCCTGATCGACAGCGTGTTGAGCTTGTCGGGCCGGTTCAGCACCAGCGTCGCAAAGCCTTCGTCGGATCGCTCGACGAGGATGGTCTCGAAGTCCATGCCGCTCACGTCCGCTCAGGCGCCGCGGAACACGGGCTTGCGGCGTTCGACCATCGCCGCGATGCCTTCCTGCGCGTCGGCAGTGGCCGAGACGCGGGCCAGCGTCAGCGCCTCGTCCTCGAGCTGCGACTCGAAGCGCGCCGCACCGGCTCTGAGGAACAGCCGCTTGATCTCGGCGTAAGCGACGGTGGGGCCATGGGCAAGCTCTTCGGCGAGCGCCTTCGCTTCGTCCTGAAGCTTGTCGTCGGCGTCGACGCGATCGGCAAGCCCGGACTGCAGCGCTTCCTGGCTACTCAGCACCTCGGCCAGCAGCACGAAGCGGCGCGCGCGCGCCGGACCCATGCGGGCTGTCAAGGTCGCACTCGATCCCGAATCGCAACTGAAGCCGAGCTTCGCGAACGCCGAACCGAAGCGTGCCGACTCTCCGGCGATGACGACGTCGCATCCAGCCAGCAAGGCCACGCCGCCGCCCATCGCGAAGCCCTGCACCGCCACGACGATCGGCACCGGCAGTTGCCAGGCGCGTTGCAGGCCCATGTGCAGGTCGGCGGTCCATTGCCGCACCAGCGGCGCCAGGTTGGCGCGGACCGGATGAAACGACTTCAGATCGCCGCCGAAGCTGAAGTTGGCGCCGTCGGCGCGCAGCAGCACGGCGCGCAGGCCGGTCTCGTTCCAGAGATCGGAAAACACCTGCTTGAAGTCGCGCCCGAAGTCGCCGTCGAAGGGGTTGCCGCGCGCCGGTTGCGCCAGGCTCACGACGGCCAGCCCGCCCTGCATCTCGACGCGAATGGAAGGGGTGGAATTCATTGAACAATATCCTCATGTCTGCGGCAGGCTCGAACCGCTGCCGGTCGCCTGGCGACCCTGGGGCGTCATGGAAAGTACCGTAGCAGACAGTACACTACCTCAGTACCGTTTCCTACGGGTGATTCCCTCACCCGCACGAGGTGAACATGCTGACTCCCCAAGACGATCTTATCGGCCATCAGCTGCCCACCACCTTCGACCAGATCGACAACAGCGACCCGGCCTGGATGGAGCGGCTCTGGTACACCGGCCACCCGGTGCCGGGCAGCGACGCGATCTTCGACATCGGTTTGGGCTATCACCCGAACCGCAACGTGATGGACGCCTTCGCCGGCGTCGCCGTGCCGGGGCGGCAGTGGAACTTTCGCGCCTCGCGCAAGCTCCGCCCCGACCCGCTCGCCACCACGGTCGGGCCGCTCTCGATCACGGTGCTCGAAGGGCTGCGCCGGCACCGGCTGGTGCTGGGCGAGAACGACTCTGGCATCCGCTTCGAGATCGAGTTCCACGCGACCATGAACGCGCACGAAGAGAAAGCCCACATGCGCCGGCGCGACGGCCGCGTCACCGAGAACATGGCGCGCGGCCAGCAATTCGGCCGCTACACCGGCTGGCTCGAGTACGACGGCAAGCGCACCGAGGTCGACCAGTGGCTCGGCCAGCGCGATCACTCGTGGGGCGTGCGCGCCGAAATGCGCAGCGACGAGACCGCCCCGCCGCTCACCTTCTATCCGCCCTTCTTCTATTGCTGGACCACCGCGCAGTTCAAGAACCGCGGCCTGCACATCTTCTTCAAGGAGCGTGCGCCGGGCGAGAAGATCTATCTCTCGGGCGAAGAGGTGTTCGCGGTCGGTAGCCGGCAGTCGGGGAAGCATCAGCTCGTCGACGCCGGCCACGAAGCGGTCTGGCACGACGATCCGCTCGGCCAGTCGATGGCCTCGGCGCGGTTCCAGCTGAAGTTCGCCGACGGCTCGGAGCGCCCGGTCACGGTTCGCGTCCTGCCGACCAAGTATTTCCTCAAGGGCGGGCTCTACGGCGGCCTGAACGGCTGGTTCCATGGCGACGATCGCGGCAAGCTCTATTCCGAGCACGACGTCTGGGACCTCAGCGATCCGGCCACGCGGCTGCGCGCCCGTACCCTGGCCGACCAGATCGTCGAGGTGCGCGACGGCGACGAGGTCGGCTACGGAATCATCGAGTACGGCGTCGGCAAGGGCTACGCGATGTACGAGTCGGTGCAGGCGCACCCGGCGATCTGAACCGACTGAACTGGGCTCAGCCCTCGGAGCCGCTCGACATCTCGGCGAACAGCGGCCGCGGCGAGTTCTTCAGCTCGATGCTGAGCTCGGCCCGCATGGCCGTGCGCAGCTTCGCTTCGACGCCGCGCGTCAGCTCGGGCGATAGCGACGATCGCTGCGCATCGAGCCAGCCGAGCAACTCGCCGATGGCGCGATTGCCGGCCTCGCGCATCGCCAGCAACTCGGCAATAGGCACCGGCCGCGGCACTTCGCCGACAGGCAGCGCGGGCAAGGATGCTGCCGAAGGCTGACCTTCGAGCAACGCCTCGACGCCGTCGAGCGCGACGCGCTGCGCATCGATCTGCTCGAGCAGAAATCCCGCCGACCAGTCGGCCCTCACCTTGAAAGTGTTGAGCAGGTTGATGACGCCGAAAACCTGGCCGCGTGCGAACTCGTCGTCGAGGCGGGTCAGCACCTCGCTGCGCAGCGTCGCGCACATGCCGTCGATGATGCGGCCGAAGGAGTTGTTCATGGCGCGGCCTCGATCGTCTTTTCCATCTGGCGCAGGGCGGTCGCGATCTGGCTGCCCATTGCCGGCATGCGCATGTCGTTGAAGCGCCCTTCCTCGAAGCAGCGCGCCGCCGCCATGTGCGTGGCGGCGAGCTTGAGCAGCGAGAGCGCCTGGTAGTAGCGCACCGACGCCATCGACACCTGGAAGCCCACCTTCTCGCTGTAGCGTGAATAGAACCAGTCGGGCTCGGCGAGGCGGCTGATCAGCTTGCTGCCGCCCATGTACATCGGCAGGCTGGCCCAGCCCAGGTCTTCGTGCGGATCGCCGAGATGGACCAACTCCCAGTCGAGGATCGAGGTGATGTGGCCGTCGACCTCGAGAAAGTTGCCGGTGCGGTAGTCGCCATGGACGATCGCGACTCGCGGCGCCACCGGGCAGTGCGCCTTCAGCCAGCGGATGCCCCAGTCGACCAGCGGATACGAGCGCATCGCCCAGCGTCCGATCTGCGTCTCCCAGTACTCGACGTTGACGACGGCGGCGTTCCCCGCCGTGATGCCGCCGGCGAGAGCGGCGATCGGCTTGTCCTGCCAGGCGACGCGGTGTAGTGCCGCCAGCACGTCGATGAACTCGGTGGCCAACTGTTTGCGGTAGCCCTCTTCGAGTCCCGGCTCGTTGGCCGAAACCCAGGGCACGACGGCGTTGCCTGAGACCTTCTCGCAGAACAGGAAGGGCGCGCCGAAGACAGCCGGGTCGTCGCTGCTCCAGTAAGCCCGCGGCAGCGGTACGGCGCTGCCTTCGAGCGAACGCATCGCCAGCGCCTGCGGGTCGGCGCTGTAGGGCGCGAACAGGCCGTAGTCGGGACCGAGGCGCAGGATCAACTCCTCGGTGTCGCTGCCGCCCTTGAGGCCGGTCACGGGCACCGCGTAGGTCAGCCACGAGAAGCCGACCGGAAAGCGCCGCACCGTGCCTACCTGCACCGCGTGGCCGACCTGTTCGACCAGGTAGGCGGCCACCTTGACGGCCAGCGTCGCTTCGTCGCCGATCGTGTTCATGTTCCGGCCTAGGGCCTGTTAGCGCTATGGGAGGGCTCGCGCAGGAGCGCTGCGGGCCGCCGGGCAAGGCGCGCGCTCGTTGCGTGCCTGTGGCACGCAA
>JANXWR010000395.1 GCA_025351025.1 Burkholderiales bacterium
TGTCGGGCCACTTCCTGCCCCTGGCGACGATCGCCTGGGGCCTCTCGCTCTTCTACCTGCTCGGCAACCTCGACTTCCTCGGCAAGTACGACGGCCTGCTCGGCATCCCGGCGATCACCTTCTTCGGCACGCCGCTCAACACCGGGCGCAGCTTCTTCTACCTGCTCTGGACCATCGTCGTGCTCGCCTCGATCGCCGTCACGCACCTGCTCGACTCGCGCGCCGGCCGGGCGTTGCGCGCCGTCAAGGGCGGCACGACGATGGCCGAGGCGATGGGCATCGACACCTTCCGCGTCAAGGTCACCGCCTTCGTTCTCGCCGCCTTGCTGGCCAGCGTCTCGGGGTGGCTGTTCGCGCACTTCCAGCGCACCGTCAATCCTTCGCCCTTCGGCCTGAACATGGGCATCGAGTACCTGTTCATGGCCGTGCTCGGCGGCGTCGGCTACGTCTGGGGCGCGCTCATCGGCGCCGGCGTCGTGCAGGTGCTGAAAGACCAGCTCCAGGTCTGGCTGCCGAAGCTGATGGGCACCAGCGGCAACTACGAGATCATCGTTTTCGGCGTGCTGCTCGTGCTCATGCTGCAGTACGCGCGCGACGGCCTCTGGGCCTTCATCGACTGGGTGTTGCCGCGCCAGCGGCGCAAGGTCGACTGGGCCGGCGCCGCGGCGCTGCCGTCGCGGCCACGGCCGCCGCACGGCGAGGTCGTGCTCGACGTGCGCGACGCGCGCAAGGAATTCGGCGGGCTGGTGGCCGTCAACGACGTCAGCTTCCAGGTCAAGGCCGGCGAAATCCTCGGCCTTATCGGGCCGAACGGCGCCGGCAAGTCGACCACCTTCAACCTCGTCACCGGCGTGCTGCCGGCGACGCGTGGCGAGGTCGCGCTGCTCGGCCGGCGCATCGACGCGATGGCGTCGCGCCGCATCGCCCGGCTCGGTGTCTCGCGCACCTTTCAGCACGTGAAGATGATCGCCGGCATGACGGTGCTCGAGAACGTCGCGCTCGGCGCCCACCTGCGCGGCGGCCGCGGCGTGCCGGCAGCGATGCTGCGCCTCGACCGCGCCGAAGAGCGCAGCCTGATGCGCGAGGCCGAACGCCAGCTGCAACGCATCGGCATGGCCGAGCTGATGCACGATCAGGCGGGCAACCTCGCCCTCGGCCAGCAGCGGCTGATGGAGATCGCGCGCGCGCTCGCCGCCGATCCGATCCTGCTGTTGCTCGACGAGCCGGCCGCGGGCCTGCGCCTGAAGGAGAAGGAGGGTCTGGCCAACGTGCTGCGCCAGTTGCGCGGCGAGGGCCTCTCGATCCTGCTCGTCGAGCACGACATGGACCTCGTCATGGATCTCGTCGATCGCGTCGTCGTCATGGAGTTCGGCACCAAGCTGATCGAAGGCACGCCGGAAGAAGTGCAGGCCAGTCCCGCGGTTCGCGCGGCCTACCTCGGAACGGAGCACTGACATGAAGCCCCCACGCTGGCGTTCGCTCGCTGCTCCCCGAGGGGGCGCTCAGTGCCTTCGGGCGGCCGCGCGGCACTGAGATGGCCGAGCTGCTCCTCAACGTCCGCGACCTGCACGCCGGCTACGGCAAGGCCGAGGTGCTGCACGGCCTGACGCTGACGGCGCGCGCCGGCAACGTCATCACCGTCATCGGCCCGAACGGCGCCGGCAAGTCGACGCTGCTCAACGCGTTGATGGGCGCCGTGCCGGCGCGCGGCAGGATCGAATACGACGGCCAGCCGGTCGGCCTGCTCTCGCTCGAAGAGCGCGTCATGCTCGGCATGGCGCTGGTGCCCGAGACGCGCGCCCTGTTCGGCACGATGTCGGTCGAGGACAACCTTCTGCTCGGCGCCTGGCGCCAGTGCCGCCTCGGCAACAAGGACAGCGCCAAGGAGCTGAACTCGGTCTACATGCTGTTCCCGCGCCTGCGCGAGCGGCGCACCCAGCTCGCCGGCACGCTCTCGGGCGGCGAGCGGCAGATGCTCGCCGTCGGCCGCGCCCTCATGGGCAAGCCCGCGCTGCTCATGCTCGACGAGCCCAGCCTCGGCCTGGCGCCGCTCGTCGTGCGCAGCATCTTCGCGACCATCGCCGCGCTGCGCGCCACCGGAGTGACGATCCTGCTCGTCGAGCAGAACGCACGCGCCGCGCTCGAGGTCGCCGACTACGGCTACGTGCTCGAGATGGGCGAGGTGGCGCTGCAAGGCCCGGCCGCCGACCTGGCCAAGGACCCGCGCGTCATCGAGACCTACCTGGGCGCGGCGCGCAAGAAGGCGGACGCTTGAAGGTGGCCGGCACGGCGCCGGCGCGTCGGCCGCGGCCGGCCGCACCGCGCGCCCGCCGCGTCACCGCCACGCTCGAAGATGCGGCGCTCGCGCACCTGGTCGGCTATGCCGCGTCGCGCGCCGCGATCGAACTGAAGAAGGTGTTTGCGCGGCACATGGCGCCGCACGGCCTGAAGATCGCCGAGTTCTCGATCCTGATGCTGGTGGCGAGCAACGGCGACGTGAACCAGAAGCAGCTCGGCCAGTCGCTCGACATCTCGCCGCCGAACATGGCCGTGACGCTCGACCGCATGGCCGAGCGCGGCTGGATCGAGCGCGTGCGCAGCACCCACGACCGGCGTGCCCAGCACATCCACCTCACCAAGGCCGGCCAGGCCTTCGCCGAGCGCGTGCGCAAGATCGCGGCGACGATGGAAGAGCCGACGCTGGCCGTACTCTCGCGCGCCGAGCGGGCGCTGCTCATCGAGATGCTGCGCAAGCTCATCCCCGGCGCGACGCGCACGCCCGCTGCCTGAGCGGGATCGCGCGGCGGGTCGGCGGCGCCCCGTGTGGGCACGTCGCTTGCTCGCTGCAAGGGGGATCTACCCCCATGCAGGAGCAAGTCATGAGCTCACCTCTCAGGCGAACGATTCTGGCCGGCTCGGTCGTGGCGCTGGCCGCCGCCGGCCTGCTCGCCGGCTGCCAGAAGACGACCACGACGCAGTCGCCCGACGGCACAACCACGACGACTAGCATGACCACCGTGGCGCCGTCCGTGGACTCGGCAAGTGCCACCGCCGCGATGAAATCGGCCGCCAAGGAAGTCGGCAGCGAAACCGGCGCGGCCATGACGAAATCCGGCGACGCCCTCGAAGACGGCGTCATCACGACCAAGGTGAAGACGGCGCTGCTCGCCGACCCGGATGTGAAGGGCCTGAGCATCGACGTCGACACGAAGAACGGCGTCGTCACGCTCAAGGGCACCGCCGACAAGGCGTCGGCCATGGATCGCGCGGCGCAGATCGCGCGCGACACGAGCGGCGTGAAGTCGGTCGACAACCGGCTGGTCGTCAAGACCTCGGGCTGACGCTCCTCAAGGTCGCGGCATCTCGGCGTCGAAGCGGCGCCGGCCGCGACCCGGCCTCAACGGCTGCCCCAGACCTCTTCGGCGACCTCGACGATCAGGCGCAGCTTGGCGCGCTGCGCCTCGACGGCGATGGCGTTGCCGTGCACCGTGCTCGAGAAGCCGCATTGCGGCGACAGGCACAGCTGCTCGATCGGCACGTACTTCGCCGCCTCGTCGATGCGCCGCTTCAGGTCGTCTTTCGATTCGAGCTGGCCGAGCTTGGTGGTGACGAGGCCGAGCACCACCGTCTTGCCCTTGGGCAGGAAGCGCAGCGGCTTGAAGTCGCCGGAGCGCGCGTCGTCGTACTCGAGAAAATAGCCGTCGACGTCCATCTCGGAAAGCAGCGCCTCGGCGACCGGCTCGTAGCCGCCCTGCGCCGCCCAGGTGCTCTTGAAGTTGCCGCGGCACAGGTGGACGGCGAGCGTCATGCCCTCGGGCTTTTGCGCGACGACGCGGTTGATGAAGCTGGCGTAGCGATGCGGCAGCTCGTCGGGATCGTCGCCTCGCGAACGCGCCGCCTCGCGCATCTTGTCGTCGCACAGGTAGGCGAGGTTGGTGTCGTCCATCTGCACGTAGGTGCAGCCGGCCTGGCTCAGCGAGCGCAGCTCGTCGCCGTAGGCATCGGCGACGTCCTGGTAGAAGGGCTCGAGGTCGGGATAGTGCTCGCAGCTGATGCCGGCCCGGCCGCCGCGAAAGTGCAGCATCGTCGGCGAGGGGATCGTCACCTTCGGCGTGTGGCCGGCGCCGACCTGCGACTTCAGGTACTCGAAGTCGGCCTTCTGGATGTCCTTGACGTGGCGCACCTTGTCGATCACGCGCATCACCGGGGGGGCGAGCTCTTCCGTGCCGTCGGGCTTTCGGATCGTCACCGGGATGTCGGTCTTCACGCCGCCGAGCTGCTCGAGGAAGTCGATGTGGAAATAGGTGCGGCGGAACTCGCCGTCGGTGACGCTTCGAAGGCCGACGTCTTCCTGGAACTTGACGATCTCGGCGATGGCGTCGTCCTCGGCCTCGCGCAACTGCTCGGGCGCGATCTCGCCCCTGGCGCGG
>JANXWR010000406.1 GCA_025351025.1 Burkholderiales bacterium
CAGGCCGCGGCCGCGCCGAACGTCCCGGCGGTCGCGGTGTTGTGCCAGTAGAAATAGTGACGACGGCCGACGGCCCTGCCGATCCGGATCATCGCGTCGTAACCCCGTACCAGCGCGTCGAGAATCGCGGGTGCGCTCAGGCCGCCATGGCGCGCGAGGCTCGCCAACGCGGGGATCACGACCGGCCCGGGGTGGAGGATCGCCTGCCGGTGCATGTCGTCCATCTCTTCGACATTCGCCGGTCCGGCGTCGAGGAGCACGGCGTGATAACGGTCCTGCGCCATGCCGAGCAAGGCAGCCTCGCGGCGCGGCGCACCGGGATTCATCTCCCAACGCCGCAGGACGGATGCGACCGGAGACCTCGCCGCGCCGGCGACGCAGCCGATCCAGTCGAGCCAGTGAAGCACGGCACGGCGCCGCGCCGCCGCGTCGACGGGCCTCAGCCCGAGCTCGAGCATGGCCCGCGACAAGGATGCGGGCTCGCCGGACAGGCCTGCGCCGGTGGATGAAATCGGTGTCATCGCTGGTTCTCGTGTTCAGGCGACCGCACGGCAGATCATGATGCTCAAGCGAGCAAGGCCTCGAACCGCGCGGCGTTCCGCAGGATGCCCAGGTCCGCGCCGCGTCGGCCGATCAGTTGCAGACCCACCGGCAACGCTCCCGCCTCGACCGGTAGCGGCAGCGAGATGGCGGGACCTCCGGCCACGTTCGCCATCGCCGTGAGGTCGGCCTGCTCCGCTGGAACCGGCCCAGCCATCGGGAACGCGGTCTGCGCCGCGGTGGGAAGCAGCAGGCCGTCGAAGGCGCGTAGCGAACGGTCGATCCAGGTTCCCGCGTCGACGACCACCGCGAGGGCCCGGGCCAGATCGGCCGCGGACTTGTGGGCGGCGAAGTCGAGCATGCCGAGCAGGTCGGGCGGGATCTCGTCGCGCCGCTCGGCCAGTGGCACGGCGAGCGTGCCCAGCAACTCGGCCTCGCAGAGCAGCAGGCCGGCCCGCCGCACCGACGCGAAGGTGTAGTCGCGGAGATCGAGCGGGTGCAACTGGATGCCGGCCGCGCGCAAGCGCTGCACGGCCGCTTCGAAGGCGGTCCGCACTTCGAGCGCGAGGCCCAGAGCGTCGAGATCGGCCGGAATCGCGAATCCGAATCCGCCGTGGAGATGAGGGTCTGCCTCGCCTGTCTGGCCAGCCTCCGGCGAGTCATCGCAGACCGCTTCGAATGCCCGGGTCACGTCCTCGACGCTGCGCGCGAGGATGCCGACCTGATCGAGCAGGCGGCAGAGCGGCGTCACGCCGTCGCTCGAAATCGCCCCGGCGCTCGGCTTGAAGCCGACGACTCCGCAATAGGCCGCGGGGATGCGCACCGAGCCCATCGTGTCGGTGCCGAGCGCAATCGCGCAGAGGCCGGCCGCCACCGCAGCGCCGGAACCGCCGCTCGAGCCGCCCGGGGAATGGGTCGTGCGTCGCGGGTTGTAGGCATTGCCAAAGTCGACGTTGTGATTCGACGCGCCGAGCGCCATCGCATGCATGTTCAGCTTGCCGAGGCAGACCAGGCCCGCCTTTCGCAAACGCGCGACCACCGCCGCATCTCGTTCGGCCGGAGCGGCGCTCCAGGCCTTCAGACCGCAGCGCGTCGGCAAGCCCGCGACATCGATGTTGTCCTTCACCGCGAACGTCGCGCCGCTCAGAAGTGATGCGCCGTCAGCCGGCAGCGAGTTCCCCAAAGGAACGAGCGCGACGAAGGCATTGAGCGTGGGGTTCTCGGCGTCGATCGCGGCGCGCTGCTTCCGCAGCAGTTCCTCCACGTCGATGGCACCGGAAGCGACCCGCCTGGCCTGCTCGGAAGCACTCTTCAGCAGCAACGGGTCGACGGCCATCGACGGTCAGCGTTTGTCGAGCAGCCGGAGCGGCTTCTGCCGGGTTTCGACGCCGGTCAGCGGCGAGAGCGACTTGGGCGCCACGAGCCCGACGCCGACTTCGACGCCGAGCTTCTGCTTGAGCAGGGCCCGGTATTGTGCCATCAGCTCGGGGGTCGACGCGGCTGTGCATTCGATGCTGACGAGCAGATCCTCGCGCCCTCCGTCGTCTCGCACCAGCGTGCAGAGGTATTCGCCGTTGAAGCCGGGCGCCGCGGCGAGGATAGACGACAGGGCCTGCGGAAAAACATTGATTCCGCGCAGCTTGACCATGCTGTCGCTGCGACCGAGGAAGCCCTCCATGCGCCGGAACGGGAATCCCGGCGCAGACGGCCCGCGCAGAAAGCGGGTCAGGTCATGGGTATTGAAGCGGATGATCGGAAAGATGTCTTCGGTGAAGAGGCAGGTCACGACAAGATCGCCGATCTCGCCGTGCGCCATCGGCGCACCCGTCTCGACGTCGCAGACCTCGACCCAATGGGCATCCTCCATCACGTGCATGCCGTCGTGATCGGGGCCCTCGGCGCCGATCAGGCCGGTGTCGCCGACGCCGTACCAGTCGAACAGCTCGGCGCCTCCCCAGGCCTCGGACAGGGCCTCGCGCGCGTCCTTCGAAAGGTGACCGGAGATCATCCGGACCGGGATGTCCTTGCCCGGGACCAGTCCGCATTCGCGGGCCACATCGGCGAGGCGCCGGATGTAGTCGGCGAAGCCGAGGATCACGGTCGCCCCGAAGTCGCGCATGTACTCGACCTGCCTGGCCGACGGGGTCTCGATGCCGGTCCCGGCCGGAAAGAACACCGCGTTCGTGTAGCGGACGACGGCCTCGCGAATGTAGTGCCCGCCATTGACCGGTCCATGGCCGTAGACCGAGTGCACGACGTCGGTCTCGCGCATCCCCTGCAACAGGAAGGCGCGCGCGAGCATCAGGTTCTGGACCTCGCGTGTCCGCGGACTGAAGAGCAGCGGTTGCGGCCGACCGGTCGTGCCGCTCGTCGCGTGGAGGACCATCGGGAGGATCTTGCCATCCACCGGGATCTCGCGCCCGTGGTGGTCGCCGAGCGGCGGGGTGCGCTCGATCGACTCCATGATCTCCTGCTTGCCGAAGCTGGGCAGCTTCGCGATGTCGTCGAAGGACCGGATGTCGGCCGGCGTCAGCCCCTTCGAGCCCCAGAGGCGGTGATAGAACGGCAGTTGCCAAGCGCGCTTCAGTTGGCGCGCGAAGAGCGCGCTCTGATGGCTGCGCAAGCGCTCTGCGCTCATGCCGACGAAGCGGGCCAGGAATTCGGCGCCGATCGGGAATTCCTTCCTCAGCGCGGCGATATCGACGGCGTCGAAGTAGCTGATGTGCTGCGTCATCGGTCGGTCAGGGGAAAGACGGTCGAGGGCTTCGGGCTCAGGTCTGGAACGGCATGCATCGGGCGAAGTGTTCGGCGATCGCCTTCCGGGTCGCGATCCAGGGTCCGCCGGGCTGCAAGGATCTTTGGCTCACGTGTACGAGGAACTTCTCGAGATGGCCGATCCGGCCGGGCCGGCCGATAATCCGCAGGTGCAGCCCGATCGACATCATGTTTACCTCGTGCTCGCCTTCGCGCAGGGCCCACTCGAAGTTGTCGATCGCGTACTTCAGCCACTGGTCCGGCGTGTACGACGGCTCTGCCCACATCTTCATGTCGTTGTTGTCGATCTGGTATGGCAGCACGACGATCGGCCTGCCCTGATCGTGATCCCATGAGGGCTCGTCATCGCCGAGGTCGTCCATGTGGTATCTGAAGCCTTCTTCGATCAGCAGGCGCCGGGTGTTCGTCGTCGTCAGGTAGCGCGATAGCCAGCCGACTGGCGCCTGGCCGGTGCTCGACTCGATCGAATCCCGGGCCTTGCGGATGTAGGCGCGCTCCTCGTCCTCGGCCATGCGGAACTGGTGAGCCCAGCGATAGCCGTGCGAGGTGACTTCGTGCCCCTGGCGCACGATCTCGCGAGCCAGTTCGGGCGCACGTTCGAGCGCCAGCGCGCAGGCCGTGAACGTGGCCGGAATCCGGTACGCCTCGAGCAGGCGCATCACCCGGGGCGCGCCGCGCGCGATGCCGTAGCGGTAGTTCGACTCGTTCATGAAATTGCGGATCGGCTGCTTCAGCGCGATCCCCATCTCGTCGACCGGCTCAGGATACTTGTCGCCGTCGGCGATGCTCGCCTCCGAGCCCTCCTCGACGTTGACGACGATGGAAAGCGCCAGCGGCGCGTCGCCGGGCCAGGAGTACGCCTTGGCGGAACGTTCGAACTTCATGAGCAGAGGGGTGTGCAAAGCGGTGGGATCGGGCGTGCGCTATTCGACGAAGCTCGTCAGGTAGAGCGCGATCTCCGGGAACAGGCACAGGATGATCACGGTAACGAACATCGCTGCGAGGAAGGGCAAGGCGCCGAGCGCGATCGTCCGCATCGGGACCTGCTTGCCGATGCCTTGCAGCACGAAGAGGTTCATGCCCATCGGCGGATGGATCAGACCGACCTCGGCCATGATCATTAGGATCACGCCGAACCACAACGGGTCGAAGCCGAGCGACATCATCACCGGATAGACGACGGGCAAGGTCAGCACCAGCATCGAGATCGAATCAAGAAAGGCGCCGAGCACGACGTAGATCAGCACGATCACCAGGAAGACCATCCACCGGTTGACGTGGGTGTCGGTCGCGGCCGTCATGATCCGCTGCGAGATCTTCAGATAGTCGAAGCCGAAGCTGATGATGTTGGCGCCGACGATGATCAGGAAGATGAAGCAGGTCACGCTGACCGCCGAGGCCAGGCAGTCGACCACGAGGGCGCGGCTGAGGCGACCGCGCAAGCCGCTGATCGCGAACGCGAGCACGACGCCGACCGCGCCGGTTTCGGTCGCGGTGGCGATCCCGGCGTAGAGCGTCACGACGATGGCCCCGATCAGCGCGATCACGAGCATCGCGTCGATCGTGCTCTTGCGGCTGAGCGACACGGCGTCCTTGGGCACCGCAGGCGCGGCCGACGGATACAGCAGCGCCCATCCGACGATCACGCCCATGAACAGCAGCGTCATCAGGACGGCCGGGAGGATGCCGGCGACGAAGAGCTTCGTCGTCGGCACGCCCACCGTCGTCGCGTAGATGATCATCGCGATGCTCGGAGGGACCAGGATGCCGAGCGTCCCGCCGGCAGCGACCGTGCCGTACGTCAGCTTTTCGCTGTAGCCGCGGCGGATCATCTCGGGACAGGCCACGGTACCGATCGTCGCCGCCGTCGCCACGCTCGAGCCGGACACCGCGGCGAAGACAGCGCAACCCGCGGTGGCCGCATGGGCGAGGCCGCCGGGCAACGGTCCTAGCAGCTTGGCCATGATCGAGAACAGCTCGTTCGTCATGCCGCTGCGCACCAGGATCACCGCCATCAGCACCTTGAGGGGCACGGCGGTCAGCGAGAAGCTGTTGACGCCCGACCAGGCCCGGTCCGCCAGCGTCAGCGGGAACGGCACCGGCGTCATGAAGTAGACCGAGAGCATGCCGACGAGGGCGAGCGCGAATGCCACGTGAACCCCGATGGCCATGTAGAAGACGATGCCGATGAAAAGCAGCGCCGTCAGATAGCCGGCGCCGAGCGTACGCCCCCCGATGAACAGCAGGATCGACGCGACGCAGATCACCAGGACGCCTGCACCGACGCGCGGCCCGTTCGTGACGAAGGCGCCCACCAGGATCGAGATCAGCACCAGCGCACTGCCCACGTCGAACTTCGTGTCCGGGACGAGCGGTAGGGTGCGCCCCATCGCGATCAGCGAGACGACCACGACGCCGAAGAGCGCGTAGGGCACCAGCCGCCGCGATCTCGACATCGCGGCCGAGAGTCGGTCGATGTCGGCGACGAGCGCCGCCGCAAGCAGGCAGAGGCCGATCGCGATCGGCGTCTTCGGCATC
>JANXWR010000414.1 GCA_025351025.1 Burkholderiales bacterium
CGACGTTGGCCGGCAGCTTGGCGATCATCTGATGGGCCAGGCGCCGAACCAGTCCGCTGTATTGCTTCAGCGTCGTGTTCAGGTCCAGCTGGCCTTTGGCGGTGTACATGGCAGCTCCGGAAATCATGAGAACGCGAGGCCGGTCGATGGGGCGGTGGTGGCCGGGATGCGTTGTGGCGCGCGGCCGGGTCGGCTGGCGACGTCGCCGCCGAGGCGGGTCGCGACCAGACGGCACAGTGCCGCGCTCGGTGGCTCGGTCGCCTCACCGGCCGGATCAATGCGGGCCCAGTCGCGCAGCACGGCGCCGAAGAAGCCGTCGGCGCAGTGGGCGAGCTGGTGGGCGATGCGCTCGGTGCGCGGCGAGTTCGGCGCGGCGCCGAGCAGGAGGTCGAACACCGAGAGGCCGGCGCGCTGCGTCAGCAATTTCATCGCCGCGTAGGCGTGCGTGACGCTGCCGGGCCGGTCTTCGGCGAGCACGATCGGGCAAGGCGCTTCGCTCCAGGCGCTGGTGGCGCGGCGTTGCGAAAAGAGCCGGCACAGCTCGGGCGCGCTGGCGTGGACGAGCACGACGCTGCATTGCGGCACTGCTTCGGCGATGACGTGGAGCAGGCTGTGCGTCGAGCCGTCCGAGTCGACGAAACGGATCGGCAGGCCGCGCGCCGGCAGGTAGGAGACGCGTGCCGAGAGCTTTTCGATGCACTGGCTGAGGTCGACCAGCGCCATCTCGCCGGCCCCGCCGGCGCGCTCGCCGGCGTCGACGACGAGCGTGTTCGCCTGCCGTTCGGCGAACGCCGTGCACAGCCGCTCGAGCAGCACGCCGCCGAAAGCGATGTGCGGATTCGAGACGACGGGCACGAAGCGGACGCGCGAATGGGCGAACATGCGGCGCAGGCCGTCGGCCTGGTCGCTCGCGGTGTCGGCGCGCTCGGACATGTCCGGGAGCGGCGAAACGGGTGGGCGGGCGAGCGTCATGCGGCGACCGCCGAGGCGCTCGACGACAGGCCGTCGCGCGGCGCGGCGAAGACGAGGTTCATGTCGCCAGCGTCGAAGCGCCAGGCCGAGCTGCCGCCGCCACGCATGGCGCGCTGCACCAGCGCGCTGGCCGACAGGCGATGCCAGTCTTCGGGGACGCGCTGGCCGTTGGCGACGCCGACGATCTTCAGCTTGTGGCGGATCGCCGCGTCGAGCGCCGGGCCGAGCTTGACCGCCTCGTCGATCTTGCTGAGGACGATGCCGGCGCAGGTCGCGGCGTGATAGGCGACGATGACGTCTTCGATGGTCTCGCCCTGCGAGGCGGCGCTGACGACGAGCAGGCGCTGGACCCTAGGGTGCGAGAGCATTTCGAGCAGCTCGCGCGTCCGCGTGTCGCGCTGCGCCATGCCGGCGGTGTCGATGAGCACCATCTTCTTGGCCGCCAGCAGCTCGAGCAGGTCTTCGAGCGAGGCGCGGTCGTGCGCGGTATGCACCGGCACGCCAAGGATGCGGCCGTAGGCGCGCAGCTGCTCGTGGGCGCCGACGCGATAGGCGTCGAGCGTGACCAGGCCGAGATTGCTCGCGCAGTGGCGCGCCGCGAAGGCGGCGGCGATCTTGGCCGTGGTCGTGGTCTTGCCGACACCGGTGGCGCCGATCAGGGCGAACACGCCGCCCTGCTCTTCGATGGCGAAGTCGCCGTCGCGGGCACGGAGGTTGCGTTCGAGGATCTGCGTCGCCCACGCCGTTTCGTCGCCGACCTCGGCCGTCAGGCCTTCGGCCATCTTGCGGATCAGCGCCGGCGAGAAGCCGCAGTCCAGGAGCTTTTGCGTTAGCCGCGCTTCGCCCGGGCGGCGCTGCAGCTTCTCCATGAACGCGAGGGCGCCGAAGCGCTCTTCGATCAAGCCCTTCATCGAGCGCAGCTCGGCGAGAAGATCGCCGTGGTCGCCGATCGGGTTGGCATAGTGGATCGGGTCGGCGGCGAGGGGCGGGATTGTGGCGATACGAGCGGGTGCAGCCCCGTCGGCCATGCGTTGCTCGAGGGCGCCCTCACCCCGGCCCTCACCCGCGAGCGGGAGAGAGACGTCGACTCTCGTGCGCGAAGTGGCGGCCGAGGCACCGGCGGCGGCGGCGGCGTAGATCTCGGTGGGGGTGGCCGATCTTTCGCTCGGAAACTCGGTGTCGTCGTCAACCCGCAAGTCGACGTGTTCCCCTCTCTCCCGCGCGCGGGAGAGGGTCGGGGTGAGGGCTGCCGCGAGAACCGCCGCATCGCTATCCATCGCCGCCTTGCGGCGCTTCAGCATGCGGTTGCGGACGTAGT
This sequence comes from Burkholderiales bacterium, assembly GCA_025351025.1. Classification (GTDB taxonomy): domain Bacteria; phylum Pseudomonadota; class Gammaproteobacteria; order Burkholderiales; family Burkholderiaceae_C; genus Schlegelella_A. The sequence continues at coordinate 2,291 of JANXWR010000414.1, forward strand.
CCTGGAACGAGAGCGTGCTCATCTGCAACCGCTCGACGTCCTGGTCGACGCTGCTCTGATCGAGTGCCGGCTCGACGCGGGGTGTGACCGGCTCGGCGGCAAGCTGCTCGACCTGGCGCATGCCTTCGGGCGCCATCGCGAGCACTTCGACGCCAGCGCCGGCCGGCTTGGTCGAGAGCACGACGGCGTCTGCGCCCAGCGCCTCACGCACCTGGCGAAGGGCTTCCCGCGATGTGCGGGCAGTAAAGCGTTTGACGTTCATGCTGGCGCTCCGATGATCGAGCCGATGCGGATGGAATGGGTCTCAGGAATTTCGCTGTGCGAGAGCACCTTGAGTCTTGGCGCGGCGCGCTTGAGCAGGCGCGCCATCGGCGCACGGATCAGGTCGGGCACGAGCAGGCAGGCCGGGTGGCCGAGGTCTTCCTGGCGCTTGGCCGAATCGGCGGCGCTGCGGCTCAGCGTGTCGGCGACGCCGGGGTCGAGCGCCGCGCCGTGCGGCGAGTTGAGGGCGTTGGTGACCATGCGCTCAAGCTCGGGCTCGAGGGCGATGACTTCGAGCTCCTTGATCGGCCCGTAGATCTGCTGCACGATCGACGGCGCCAGGTGGACGCGGATCCGCTTCGCCAGCTCGGCCGGGTCGGTGACGGTGGCGGCGTACTCGGCCAGGCACTCGACGATCGAGCGCATGTCGCGGATGTGCACGCCTTCTTCGAGCAGGAGCTGGAGCACCTTCTGCAAGGCGGCGATGCCGACCATCTTGGGGATCACGTCTTCCATGAGTTTCGGGGCCAGCTTGGTCACGTGCTCGACGAGCTGCTGGGTCTCGACACGGCCGAGCAACCGTGCCGCGTGCAGTTGCATCAAGTGTGAAAGGTGGGTGGCGATGACGGTCG
>JANXWR010000497.1 GCA_025351025.1 Burkholderiales bacterium
CGAGTACACGCGGCACGGCCGCGGCACCAAGGGAATGATCGCGATCCAGCAGTCCGAGCGCAACGGCAAGGTCGTCGCCGCGACGCTGGTGCGCGCCGACGACGAGATCATGCTCATCACCGACAGCGGCGTCATGGTGCGCACCCGCGTCGCCGAGATCCGCGAGCTCGGCCGGGCGACCCAGGGCGTGACCCTGATCGCGCTCGACGACGGCGCGCGGCTGATCGGCCTGCAGCGCATCGTCGAGAACGACGCCGCCGAAGAGAACGGCGGCGAAGCCGACAGCGGCGATGCCGCCGCCCCCGAAGGAGACACGCCATGACGCGGCGCGCAGCGATCCAACTCGTCGGCGCTTGCGTCGCCCTCGTCTTCGCGACCGGGGCGATGGCGCAGACCAAGAAGGAGCTGGTGCAGAAGATCCTGCAGATCCAGCAAACCGAAATCGAGGTTGGCGCGCAACCTGATCGAGCGCCCTGCGGCGCAGATGATGCAGGAGGCCGGACTCGCCCTGCAGCGCCAAGTGGCACCCGACAAGCGCGAGGCGATGGGCAAGGCGATCGAGGCCGAGGTCAAGAAATACGTCGACGAGGCCTACCCGCTGGTGCGCGAGCGCGCCTTGCGCATCGCGCCTTCGACGATCGGCGCCGCGCTCGAAGAGAAGATGACCGAAGACGAGCTGAAGCAGCTGCTCGCCTGGCTCGAATCGCCGGTCAACAAGAAGTACCAGCAGATCGGGCCCGACGCGCGCAACGCCTTCGTTCAGAAGCTGCTCGCCGATGCGCGGCCGGTGGTCGACCCGAAGGTCCAGGCGCTCGATGGCCGGATCCGGCTCATCTTCGGCGTGCCGCCGGCGGCGCCGAGCCCACCGGCATCGACCTCGCTGTCGACGCGGCCGGCCGCTCCGGCGGCCCGGGCCAGCGGCAAATAACCCGACAGCGCCGTCGGATGGCAACGACCGAGCCCGGCCGAGAGCCCGACCTTGCCGCCTTGCGCGCGCAGATCGACGCGCTCGACCGCGAGCTGCTCGGCCTGCTCAACCGGCGCGCCGAAGTCGCCCAGGCGGTCGGCACCTTGAAGCGCGCCGAGGGCTCGCCGGCATTCAGGCCCGAGCGCGAGGCCGCGGTCATCGACGGCCTGAAGGCGGTCAACGGCGGCCCCCTGCCTGCCGCCAGCGTGGCGCCGATCTGGCGCGAGATCATGTCCGCCTGCCGTGCCCTCGAGACGCCGACGCGGGTCGCCTACCTCGGGCCGGCCGGCACCTTCAGCGAGTTGGCGGCGCTCGGCTACTTCGGCTCGTCGATCGTCAAGGTGCTGTGCGCCAACGCCGACGAGGTCTTTCACGCGACCAGCGCCGGCGCCGCCGACTTCGGCGTCGTGCCGGTCGAGAACTCGAGCGAAGGCGTGGTCACACGCTCGCTCGACCTGTTCCTGACGACTCCCCTCATCATCGTCGGCGAGACCAGCCTCTACGTGCGCCACAACCTGCTGCGCCGCATCGATTCGAGCGAGAGCATCGAAGCCGTCTGCGCCCACCCGCAGGCGCTCGCGCAATGCCACGTGTGGCTCAGCCACCACCTGCCGAACGCCGAGCGGCGGCCGGTGGCGAGCAACGCCGAAGGCGCCCGACTGGCCAGCCTCGACGAGCGCCTTGCCGGCCTGGCCAGTGAGCGTGCCGCCAGCGAGTTCGGCCTGCACATCGTCGCGCCGGCGATCCAGGACGACGCGCACAACCGGACCCGTTTCGCCGTCGTCGCCCATCCTGCCTCGCACCCTTTGCCCAAGGCCTCGGGCCACGACTGCACCAGCCTCGTCGTCTCGGTGCCGAACCGGCCCGGCGCGGTGCACGACATGCTGGTGCCGCTGAAGGTGCACGGCGTCTCGATGACGCGCTTCGAGTCGCGGCCGGCGCGCTCCGGGCAATGGGAGTACTACTTCTACGTCGACCTGCAGGGCCATCCCGACCAGCCCGAGGTCGGCGCCGCGCTGAACGAGCTGCGCGAGGTCTCCTCGTTCTTCAAGCTGCTCGGCACCTATCCCGTCGATTCGCACTGATATGAAGAAGCCCCCACGCTCACTCCGCTCGCTGCCCCCCCCGGGGGCGCCACGCGCCTTGGGGCGGCCCGGCGGCGCCTGACGATGTTCCATCAACTCGGCCTGATCGGATGCGGTCTCATGGGCGGCTCGTTCGCCCTGGCTCTCAAGCGGGCCGGCCTGGTGCGCCGTGTCGTCGGCTACAGCAAGTCGCCATCGACAACGGAAGAGGCGATTCGTCTCGGCGTCATCGACATCGCCGCCGAATCGGCGCTGCTCGCCGTCTCGGGCTCCGACCTGGTGCTGCTCGCCGTGCCGGTGTCGTCGACCGAGGCGATCTTCAAGGCGATCCGACACCTGGTCGAGCCCGGCGCGCTGATGATGGACGTCGGCTCCACGAAGCGCGACGTCGTCGATGCGGCACGCCGCGTGCTGAAGGACCGCATCGTGTCGTTCGTGCCCGCACATCCGATCGCCGGCAAGGAAGTGGCGGGCATCGCCCATGCCGATGCATCCTTGTTCCAGGGCCGCCAGGTGATCCTCACGCCGCTGCCCAAGACCTCGCCCGACCTGGTGCAGAAGGCGACCGACACCTGGGCGGCGATCGGCTCCCACGTGCTGCGCATGACTCCGGAGAACCACGACGCGGCGTTCGCGGCGGTCAGCCACCTGCCTCACATCCTCGCCTTCGCCTACTTCAACTCGGTGTCCCGGCAACCGGCCGGGCGCGACTACCTCTCGCTCGGCGGCCCGGGCTTTCGCGATTTCACGCGCATCGCCGCGAGCAACCCGGAGGTCTGGCGCGACATCCTGATGGCCAACCGCGAAGAGATCCTGAAGCAGACGCAGCGCTTCCGGCACACGCTCGATGCGATGGAGCACGTCGTCAAGACCGGCAACGCCGAGGCGCTCGAAGCCTTGATCCGCAGTGCCAGCGACGCGCGCGCGACCTGGCAGATGAACGCGGCGACGCCGAACACGCACCGCTGATCGCAGGCGGCGTGAAGGCAAACCGAAGGCCCGCGTGTTCACGACCCGCTTTCTCGACATCCCGCCGCTGAACGGCGTCGCCGGCACGGTGCGCGTGCCGGGCTCGAAGAGCATCTCCAACCGCGCTCTCTTGCTCGCCGGCTTCGCCTCGGGAACGACGGTCATCGAAGGGCTGCTCCATTCCGACGACACGCGCGTCATGCTCGACGCGCTGGTGCAGCTCGGCTGCCGCATCGAGGCCGAGCCCGATCGCCTGATCGTGCACGGCGCCGGCGCGCGCCCAGCCTTGCGCAGCGCCACCTTCTTTCTCGGCAACGCCGGCACGGCGATGCGACCGTTGACTGCCGCGCTGGCCATCGTCGCCGCGTCGACCGACGCCAGCTTCGAGCTGCGCGGCACGCCGCGTATGCACGAGCGGCCGATCGGCGACCTCGTCGACGCCTTGCGCGCGCTGGGCTGCAACGTCGAATGCCTGGGCCGCGAAGGCTATCCGCCGCTGCGCGTTTCGGCCGGCGCCGGCGCGCTGGCGCTGGCCGAGCCGATCCGGGTGCGCGGCGACGTGTCGAGCCAGTTCCTGAGCGCCCTGCTGCTGGCGCTGCCGCTGCGCGCCGACGCCGCCGATGCGGTGATCGAGGTCGAGGGCGAGCTGATCTCGAAGCCTTATGTCGAGATCACCCTGAAGCTGCTCGAGGCCTTCGGCATCGCCGTCGAGCGTGCAGGCACGCAGCGCTTTTGCCTGGGCGGCGGACAGACGCTGCGATCGCCAGGCCGGTTCGTCGTCGAAGGCGATGCGTCGTCGGCCTCCTACTTCGTCGCCGCCGCCGCCATCGGCGCGATCGAGGCGCCCTTGCGTATCGAGGGCATCGACAGCGCGTCGATCCAGGGCGACATCGCCTTTGCCGATGCGGCCCGCGCGATGGGCGCCCGGGTCGAGTCCGGCAGCGGCTGGCTCGAGGTGGGGCGCGGCCGCTGGCCGCTCGCGGCGATCGATCTCGACTGCAACGCCCTGCCCGACGCGGCGATGACGTTGGCGGCGCTGGCCTTGTTCGCCGACGGCATCTCGCACCTGCGCAACATCGCCAGCTGGCGGGTCAAGGAGACCGATCGCCTCGCCGCCATGGCCAGCGAATTGCGCAAGGTCGGCGCGACGGTCGAGGAAGGCGACGACTTCCTGTCGATCACGCCGCCTTCGGCATGGCGCGCCGCCAGCATCGCCACCTACGACGATCACCGCATGGCGATGGCGATGTCGCTGGCCGCCTTCAACCCGCTCGCCGGCGGCGGCACATTGGTGCCGGTGCGCATTCTCGATCCGCGCTGCGTCGGCAAGACCTGGCCCGACTATTTCGACGCTCTGTTCTCGGTCGCCGCCGCGTCGCGCGAGGCGATCCCGGTGCTCGCCATCGACGGGCCGACGGCGTCCGGCAAGGGCACGCTGGCCAGCGCCGTCGCCGCCGCGCTCGGCTATCGCCTGCTCGATTCCGGTGCCGTCTATCGCGCTGCCGCGAAGGCCGCGCTCGACGCCGGCATCGACACCGACGACGAGCGCGCGCTGGCCACTCTTGCCGCAGGGCTCGACCTGCGCTTCGACGCCGACCGCTGCTTTCTCGGCAGCGACGACGTCAGCGACACGCTCCGCCTCGAGGAGGTCGGCGCGATGGCTTCCCGCATCTCGGCCTGGCCGGCGGTGCGCGCCGTGTTGCTCGACGTGCAATTGGCGTTCCGCCGCGTTCCCGGCCTGGTCGCCGACGGCCGCGACATGGGCAGCGTCGTGTTCCGCGACGCTGAGCTCAAGGTCTTCCTCACCGCCGGCCCCGCCGAACGCGCCGAGCGCCGCTACAAGCAGTTGATTTCAAAGGGAATTTCCGCTAATATCGACGGTCTTCGTGCCGACCTCGAGGCGCGTGACGCTCGCGACCGAAATCGCAGCGCCTCGCCCCTGATGCCGACCGAAGGCGCGCTCATGTTGGACAACTCTGCGCTCTCGATCGAAGCCTCGGTCGAAGCAGTGCTCAATGCCTGGCAGGAGCGCAGGCCTTTCGACCGATCGCCGGTCTAGAGGTCGGGCCCGCCGCTTTCCCTCCTCGTGCCGCTTGGCACATCGAAGCGTCGGATCGACAACCTAACCGCGGCGAAAGCCGCACGGAAATTCAAGCCACATGTCCCAAGCTCAAGTTGCCACGCCGTCGTCGCACGCCCCCGATTCCTTCGCCGCGATGTTCGAGGACTCGCTCAAGAAGGCCGAGATGCGCACCGGCGAGGTCATCACCGCCGAGGTGGTCCGCGTCGAACACAACTTCGTCGTCGTCAACGCCGGCCTCAAGTCGGAAGCCTACGTTCCGATCGAAGAATTCAAGAACGACATCGGCGAGCTGGAAGTGCAGCCCGGCGATTTCGTCTCGGTCGCCATCGACGCCGTCGAGAACGGCTACGGCGACACCATCCTGTCGCGCGACAAGGCCAAGCGTCTCGCCTCCTGGCTCTCGCTCGAGAACTCGCTCGAGTCCGGCGAGTTCGTCACCGGCACCGTCAACGGCAAGGTCAAGGGCGGCCTGACCGTCCTCACCAACGGCATCCGCGCATTCCTGCCGGGTTCGCTGGTCGACACCCGTCCGGTCAAGGACACCACCCCGTTCGAAGGCAAGACGATGGAGTTCAAGGTCATCAAGCTCGACCGCAAGCGCAACAACGTCGTGTTGTCGCGCCGTGCCGTGGTCGAAGCGTCCATGGGCGAAGAGCGCGCCAAGCTGATGGAAACGCTGCGCGAAGGCGCGATCGTCCACGGCGTGGTCAAGAACATCACCGAGTACGGCGCCTTCGTCGACCTCGGCGGCATCGACGGCCTGTTGCACATCACCGACATGGCCTGGCGCCGTGTCCGCCACCCGAGCGAAGTC
>JANXWR010000503.1 GCA_025351025.1 Burkholderiales bacterium
CTTCCGCCTTCACTTCGGCGCGGGTCGGCGACGAAGCTTGCGCGAACGCGCCTTGCGAGAACACGGCGACCGCCGCGACGATGGCGCTGAGTGCGAGTTTGGACTTCATCGATATCTCCTGAATCGTTTCAAATTAGGGGGAAAGGGCCAGCATGAAAGTCCCGGCGTGAACGACGCTGATCGAGACTTGACATGACAACGCGGCATCCGGGGATCGGTTGACGCGAGCGAGAGCGGCGCTCATGGCCCCGCAACCGACCATTTTACCGATTCCGGCTGGCTTGGCGTTCTTCCGTCGGCGCGGCACGCCCGAGTGTCGCGCCAGCGAAACGCCACTGGCAGGTCGCGGCCTCGCGCTGGCCGCCCGAGGCGTCGCCGATAATCGCACCGTGAAGCGAGCCAGGCCGCCGCCGGCGCACCGTCATGGTGGCGCTGGAGGAAGGTCCGGACTGCACAGGGCGGCGTAGCAGTTAACGGCTGTCCACCGCGAGGTGAGGATCAGAGCAACAGAGACGAGTCGGCGCGTCCGCCGCAAGGCGGGCGCATCGGGTGAAACGGGCAATCTCTACGCGCAGCAATACCAAATAGGCCGGCGTGGGCGAGCGGACTTCGGTCCGCCCGCCTCGAAGTGTGGCTCCGCACGAGCCGGCGGGTAGGTAGCACCGAGCCGGGCAGCGATGCCCGGCCCAGAGGAATGGCGGCCACGGCGCACGCGTCGCAAGACGGGTGCGCTGCACAGAATCCGGCCTATCGGCTCGCTTCACACTTTTCGAGCCCGTGGTCATGCGTCCCGGCCTCGAACGAGCGCTGACTACACTCGTCGGCTCCCATGAATCCGGACGCCAAAACTCTCTGGCAGGCACCCAAGTGGGCTCTGGCCGTGCTGCTCGCCTGCCTCGGCATGCTGGGGCCGTTCTCGATCGACACCTACCTGCCGGCCTTCACCGGCATCGCCCTGGCGATCGGCGCCTCGCCGGTCGAGATGCAGCAGACGCTCTCGGCTTACCTGTTCGGCTTCGCCGTGATGAACCTGTTTCACGGCGCCCTTTCCGACAGTTTCGGCCGCCGGCCGGTCGTCCTCGGTGGGCTCGCCGTGTTCATCGTCGCCTCGATCGGCTGTGCGCTGTCGCAGCACATCGGCGCGCTGGTCCTGTTCCGCGCCCTGCAGGGCATGTCGGCGGGCGCCGGCATCGTCATCTCGCGCGCCGTCATCCGCGACATGTTTCCGCCCGCCGACGCGCAGCGGGTGATGTCGCAGGTGACGATCTACTTCGGCGTCGCCCCGGCGGTGGCGCCGATGGTCGGCGGATTTCTGTTCGTGCACGCCGGCTGGCACACTATCTTCTGGTTCCTGACCGGGGTCGGCATCGTGCTGCTGGTGGCGAACTGGAAGCTGCTGCCGGAGACTCTGCACGTGACGCACCGGCAGCCGTTCAACGCCGCCAACCTGCTGCGCGGCTACTGGACGCTGGGCAGCAATCCGCGCTTCCTGACACTGGCGCTGGCGAGCGGCATCCCGTTCAACGGCATGTTCCTCTACGTGCTGTCGACGCCGGTCTTCCTGGGCGAGCATCTCGGCCTCGAGCCGGGCCAGTTCTTCTGGTTTTTCCTGCTCAGCATCGCCGGCATCATGAGCGGCGCCTTCCTCTCAGGCCGGATGGCGGGCAAGGTCAAGCCGTCGCGGCAGATCCGTTACGGCTTCGTCATCATGGGCGGCGTCTCGATCGCCAACTTCGTGCTCAACCTGCTGTTCGTTCCTGAAGCCTGGTGGGCGCTCCTGCCGATCGCGATCTATTCGTTCGGCTGGGCCATGATGGTGCCGGTCGTGACCCTGCTCGTGCTCGACCTCATGCCCGAGCGCCGCGGCATGGCCTCGTCTTTCCAGGCCTGCATTGGCAGCGCCGCCAACGGCTTCGTCGCCGGAGTGATCGCGCCCCTGGTCATGCACTCGACGGTCGCGCTGGCGGCGACCTCGCTGGCGATGATGAGCGTCGGCGCGTTCGCCTGGCTGTGGGTCAAGCCGCGCCTCATCCTGCCGGCGGTCGAGCGACAATTGGCCACATGATCGTCTGCATCGCCGGCCTGATTCTTTTCCTGGGCATCCACTCGGTCTCGATCGTCGCGCCAGGGTGGCGCCAGGCCCAGGTGGCGAGGCACGGCGAGGGCGCCTGGAAGGGCATCTATTCGATCGTCTCGGCGGTCGGCCTGGTCTTGCTGATCGTCGGCTACGGCATGGCGCGGCGCGAACCCGTCGTCCTTTACACGCCGCCCGCGGCCCTGCGCCATCTCGCGCTGCTCGTCATGCTGCCGGTGTTTCCGCTGCTCTTCGCGGCCTATCTGCCGGGCCGCATCCGCAGCGCGGCCAAGCACCCGTTCCTGCTTGCGACCAAGCTGTGGGCGACTGCGCACCTGCTCGCCAACGGCACGCTGGTCGACGTGCTGCTGTTCGGCGGATTTCTCGTCTGGGCCGTCGCCGATCGCATCTCGGTCAAGCGCCGTTCCGTCGCCGAGGCGCACGATGCGCCAGCGGCGCCGGCGCGGCCGATGAACGACCTGATCGCCGTCGTCGGCGGCCTGTCCAGCTACGTCGTCATCGTCTTCTGGGCGCATCGCTGGCTGATCGGCGTCTCGCCGCTGCCCTGATCTGCCGCCGTCGTGCCGACACTCGTCTCGCCTGCGAGCCTTGCCTTCGACGCGCCGCCGTTTCGCCTGTCGGGCGCGGTGTACGGTGTGCTGATGAACCATCGCGCGGCGCTGGCCGCGCTCGGCGATGCTGTGCACCGGGCGCCTTACAAGGCACCGCCGAAGGGTGTCGTGCTCTACGTCAAGCCGCGCAACACCTTGATCGCGCCGGGCGGCGCCGCCCGCATCGCCGATGGGAACGCAACGCTCGAGGTCGGTGCGGCCCTCGGCATCGTCATCGGCCGCACCGCCTGCGCCGTCGGTGCGGGCGAGGCGATGGCGCACGTCTCCGGCTACGTCATCGTCGCCGACTTCAGCGTGCCGCATGACAGCTGGTTCCGCCCGGCGATCCGCTACAAGGCCCGCGACGCCTCCTGCGCGATCGGACCGCGCGTCGTCGCCCGAGACGCGATCGCCGACACCGACGCACTCGGCGTTCGCGTCTACGTCGATGGGGCGCTCGTGCACCAGGCCGGCACCGGCGGCACGTTCCGCCCGGTCGCTCGCCTGGTCGCCGACGTCAGCGAGTTCATGACGCTGGCGCCGGGCGACGTGCTGATGGCCGGCGTCGCGCCGGGTGCGCCCAGGGTCGGCGCTGGAGCCCGGATCGCGATCGAGATCGATGGCCTCGGCCGCCTCGAGACGCGCGTGCTGGCCGAGGACACGGCGCGATGAAGCGGGCCCGCGTCGCTTGGTCGGGCGCGATCCACGAAGCGACGCCCGGCGCCGCCGAGGGAACGCTGCGCCTCGCCGACGGCCGCGTCGTCGCCGAAGATGCGGTCGTCTGGCTGCCGCCTTTCGAGGTCGGCACGATCGTCGCGCTCGGCCTCAACTACGCCGACCACGCCAAGGAGCTGGCCTTCAAGGCGCAGGACGAGCCTCTCGTGTTCGTCAAGGGGCCGGGCTCGCTGATCGGCCATCGCGGCCAGACGCGCCGTCCCGCCGCCGCCACCTTCATGCACTACGAGTGCGAGCTCGCCGTCGTCATCGGCAGGCCGGCGCGCAAGGTTGCGCGCGCCGACGCCATGGCGCACGTCGCCGGCTACACGGTGGCCAACGACTACGCGATCCGCGACTACCTGGAGAACTGGTATCGACCGAACCTGCGTGTGAAGAACCGCGACGGCGGCACCGTGCTCGGGCCCTGGCTCGTCGACGCCGCCGACATCGAATCGCCGCCGCAGCTTGCGCTGAAGACCTTCGTCAACGGCAGGCTCGCGCAGCAGGGCAATACCCGCGACCTGGCGTTCGACATCCCGTTCCTGATCGAGTATCTGAGCGCCTTCATGACGCTGGTGCCCGGCGACGTGATACTCACGGGGACGCCCGAGGGCGTCTCGAACGTCGCCGTCGGCGACGAGGTGATCTGCGAGATCGAAGGCATCGGCCGGCTCGCCAACACCATCGTCGACGACGCCGCCTTCGGGCGATGAGAGCAAGGAAAAAGCCGCATGCGCATCCAGCATCTGATCGGCGGCCGCGCCGTCGAGAGCCGAGACTATTTCGAGACCGTGAACCCGGCGACGCAGGAAGTGCTCGCCGAAGTGGCGCGCGGTGGCGCCGCGGAGACCGATGCCGCCGTCGCGGCCGCCAAGGCCGCCTTTCCGAACTGGGCCGCGACCGCGCCGGTCGAGCGGGCGAAGCTGATGAGGAAGCTCGGCGATCTGATCGCCGCGAACGTGCCGGAGATTGCTGAGACCGAGACGCGCGACACCGGCCAGGTGATCGGCCAGACCAAGAAGCAGCTCGTCCCGCGTGCCGCCGACAACTTTCACTACTTCGCCGAGATGTGCGTGCGCGTCGACGGCCATACCTACCCGACGCCGACTCACCTCAACTACACGCTGTTCCACCCGGTCGGCGTCTGCGCCCTGATCTCGCCCTGGAACGTGCCGTTCATGACGGCGACCTGGAAGGTCGCGCCGTGTCTGGCGCTCGGCAACACGGCGGTGCTGAAGATGAGCGAGCTGTCGCCCATGACGGCGGCCCGCCTCGGCGAGCTCGCGCTCGAGGCCGGCATTCCGGCCGGCGTGCTCAACGTCGTGCACGGTTACGGCGGCGAGGCCGGCGAAGCGCTGGTCTCGCACCGCGACGTGCGCGCCATCTCGTTCACAGGCTCGACGCGCACCGGCAATCGCATCGTGCAAAGCGCCGGCCTGAAGAAGTTCTCGATGGAGCTCGGCGGCAAGAGCCCGTTCGTCGTCTTCGCCGACGCCGACTTCGAGCGCGCCCTCGACGCCGCCGTCTTCATGATCTTCTCGAACAACGGCGAGCGCTGCACCGCGGGCTCGCGCATCTTGGTCGAGAAACCCATCTACGCCGAGTTCGTGCGTCGTTTCGTCGAGCGCGCCAAGCGCATCACGGTCGGCGACCCGCTCGACGAGAAGACCATCGTCGGGCCGATGATCAGCCCCGGCCATCTCGAGAAGGTGCGCAGCTATATCGCGCTCGGCACCGTGGAGGGGGCGACGATGCTGTGCGGCGGCCTCGATGCACCCGATCTGCCGCAGGCGCTGCGCGCCGGTAACTTCGTGCTGCCGACGGTCTTCGCCGACGTCGACAACCGCATGCGCATCGCCCAGGAGGAGATCTTCGGCCCGGTCGCCTGCCTGATCGCCTTCGACGGCGAGGCCGACGCCATCGCCCAGGCCAACGACATCACCTACGGCCTGTCGAGCTACGTCTGGACGCGAGACATCGGCCGTGCCCATCGCGTCGCCGCGGCGATCGAGGCGGGCATGTGCTTCGTCAACAGCCAGAACGTGCGCGACCTGCGCCAGCCCTTCGGCGGCACCAAGGCTTCGGGGACCGGGCGCGAAGGCGGCACCTGGAGCTTCGAGGTGTTCTGCGAGCCGAAGAACGTCTGCGTTTCCGTCACCGACCATCACATCCCGCACTGGGGTACGTGAAGGCATGAGCCTGTACAGCGCGCAGAAGCTGCTCTTCCACCTGAACCGCGACGCGGCGGTGCAGGCGCGTTTCCGCGACGACGTGGGAGCGCTCCTTGGCGACTACGAGCTCACGCCTGAAGAGCACGATGCCTTCGTCGCCGGTGACATCGGCAAGCTCTACGTGCTCGGCGCCAACGGCCAGCTGCTCATGCACTTCGCGGCCCTGCTCGGCATGCCCTGGGCCGACTACATCGAGGCGATGCGCGAAGGCGTGCGCCGGCACGGACCGGTGCGCGCCGGCATCTACGCTATGACGACGTCCACCGAAGAGAAGGTCGCGGGCGTATGAGGCCCGATGGCGCCTCACTTCGTTCGCTCCCCCCCGAGGGGGCGCGCAGCGCCCTTGGGGCGGCCCGGCAGGCGCTGCGATGAGCCTGGTCTTCGCCGGCGTCTGCAGCCACGGCCCCGGCATCACGGGTCGTGCCCATCTCGCCGAGCCCGGCATCCGCGACGCCTTCCACGCCGAGTTTCGCGGTATGGGCGAAGCGCTGGCCGCGAGCCGCCCTGACGCGCTGATCGTCGTCGCCGCCGAGCACTTCGCGAACTTCTTCATGAACAACATGCCCGCCTACGCGATGGGCATGGCCGACCACTACGAAGGACCGATCGAGGATCCCGGCTGGCTCGGCATCGCCAGGACGCGCATTCCCGGCAACGCCGACCTGTCGAAGCGGCTCGTCGTCAGCGTCATGAACGACGTGGACCTTGCCTACGCGGAGGAATGGAAGTTCGACCACGGCATCATGGTGCCGCTGCACTTCCTGACGCCAACGTTCGATCTGCCGATCGTTCCCGTCAACATCAATTGCCAGGGTCCGCCGCTCACGCCGTTGAAGCGCGCCTGGGCCTTCGGCGAGGCGCTGCGCCGCGCCTGCGACGAAGCGCCGGAGCGCATCGCCCTGGTCGGTACCGGCGGCCTCTCGCATTGGCCGGCGACGCCCGACTCGGGCAAGGTCAACGAAGCCTGGGACCGGGCGTTTCTCGACCGCTGGTGGGGCCAGGACAAGGCGGCGATGCTGTCGTACAGCGACGAGGCGACCTATCGCGAAGCCGGCCAGGGCGGCTTCGAGGTGCGCACCTTCATCGCCGTCGCGGCGGCCGCGCGTGGCGCGGGCGAGGTCCGCTTCTATGCACCGATACCGATCTTCTCGGTCGGCTGCACGGTCGCGCTGATGGCGGTCGAATGAGATTCCCAAGGAGCGGGCGATGCCGCATGTGACGATCCAGTACACCGCCAACCTTGATCCCGAGGCGAGGATGGACGCGCTCTGCGCGACGCTCGCCGAGGTGATCTGCGCGCAGCGCGACGGCGAGGGCAAGCGCCTTTTCCCGATCGGCGGCACCCGCGTGATGGCCTATCCGGCGCAGGTCTTCGCGGTAGCCGACGGCGCACCGGACCGCGCCTTCGTTTACCTCAACGTACGCATCGCGCCGGGCCGCGAGCCGGCGCGGGTGCAGGCCACCGGCGAGGCGCTGATCGCCGTGGTGCGATCGCATTTCGAGAAGCTCTTCGCCAGCCGCCCGCTCGGCATCACGCTGCAGATCGACGAGGGTGCGCCGGCGTTCGATGTGAAGCACAGCAACCTGCATCCGCTGTTCGCGGGCAGGTAGGCAGCGCGATGCTTGCGAAAGACACGATCGCTGCGCTCGCCGCCGAGCTGCACGACGCCGAGAAGCGCCGCGTCCAGTTGCGCCATTTCTCGCAGCGCCATCCCGAGATGACGATCGAGGACGGCTACGCTATCCAGCGCGCCTGGCTCGCGCTTCGCCTGGCCGAGGGCCGCGTCGTCAAGGGCCGCAAGATCGGTCTGACCTCGCGCGCCATGCAGCAGGCTTCGCAGATCACCGAGCCCGACTACGCGCCGCTGCTCGATGACATGTTCTTCGAGGCCGGCGGCGACATTCCGATCGATCGCTTCATCGCCCCGCGCGTCGAGGTCGAGCTCGCCTTCATCCTCGGCCGGCCGCTCAAGGGACCGGGCGTGACGCTGGCCGATGTGCTCGCCGCCACCGAGCTGGTGACGCCGGCGGTCGAGATCATCGACGCGCGCATCGAGCAGTTCGACCGCCAGACGAAGGCGCCGCGCAAGGTCTTCGACACCATTGCCGACTTCGCCGCCAACGCCGGGATCGTCACCGGCGGCCGGCCGGTGCGGCCGCACGACGTCGACCTGCGCTGGGCCGGCGCCATGCTCTACAAGAACGGCGTGATCGAGGAGACGGGGCTGGCCGCGGCGGTGCTCAACCACCCGGGCAACGGCATCGCCTGGCTGGCCAACAAGATCGCGCCTTACGACGAGCAGTTGAACGCGGGCGACGTCGTGCTCGGCGGCTCGTTCACGAGGCCGACGACTGCCGCGCGCGGCGACGTCTTCCACGTCGACTACGGAGCGCTCGGCGCCATCGCCTTTCGTTTCGCCTGACCGAACGGACCGACGCATGAAACAACCGCACAACGCCTTCAAGACTGCTCTCGCCCGCGGCGAAAAGCAGATCGGCCTCTGGCTCAGTCTGGCCGACGCCTACGTCGCCGAGATGGTCGCGACCGCGGGCTTCGACTGGCTGCTCATCGACGCCGAGCATGGCCCGAACGACCTGCGCAGCGTGCTCGCGCAGCTGCAGGCGATGGCGCCCTATCCGGTCAGCCCGATCGTGCGTCCGGTGACGGGCGACACCGCGCTCATCAAGCAATACCTCGACGCCGGCGTGCAGAGCCTGCTCGTGCCCATGGTGCACTCGGCCGCGCAGGCCGCCGAGGTGGTCGCGGCGACGCGCTATGCGCCGCGCGGCACGCGCGGCCTCGGCGGCGCGATGTCACGGGTCACGCGCTGGAGCCGGGTCGACGACTACGTGGCGCATGCCCACGACGAAATCTGCGTGCTGGTGCAGGCCGAGTCCAAGGAAGCGATGGCCGACCTCGCGGCGATCGCCGCGGTCGATGGCGTCGACGGTGTCTTTTTCGGCCCGGCCGACCTGTCGGCATCGATGGGCCATCTCGGCGAGTTCGATCATCCGGAGGTGCTCGCCGCCATCGATGCCGGCATCGCCACGGTGCTCGCCGCGGGCAAGGCGCCGGGCATCATTTCCACCGACCCGAAAGTGTCCGAGCGCTATCTGCAGAGCGGCGTGCGCTTCGTCGCGGTCGGCGTCGAGGCCGATCTGCTCATTTCTGCCGCAGTCGCACTGGCGGCGAAGTTCAAGCGCTGATACGTGATCGAGTGCGCGCTTCCACGAGACGCGTCGCGGTGCTGAAGGCCATCTCCGCGGCACTTCGCCGTACTCGATTTGCTCAGCATCGTCTTTCACACTGCGCTGCAAGTCCTTGTTTCTTCGGTGGTTTCTTAAGCCCAAGGTACTCATAGGAGAGTCGCTTCTAAGTCCTTGATTCCATTGATTTTTGTTTCGTTCTTGAATTGACCCTCAGCTGGCTTCCAGCTAAAGTGGCACAAAGTGCACTTTCGTGGGGTTTTGTGGCGAGCGTCGTATTCCAAGGCCCTGCAGCGTTGACGCTCGATGCCAAAGGCCGCATCGCGATGCCGGCGCGTCACCGCGAACTGCTCGCGGCGATGGGAGTCCACCAGCTCACCCTCACCAAGCATCCGGAAGGCTCGCTCCTGGTCTTTCCGCGCCCCGCCTGGGAGACCTTTCGCGACAAAGTGGCGGCGCTGCCCATGGATTCGAGCGGCTGGAAGCGCATCTTCCTCGGCAATGCGATGGACGCCGACATCGACGCCTCCTCGCGGGTGCTGATCGCGCCCGAGCTGCGCGCCTCGGCGGGCCTGGTCCGCGACGTCATGCTGATCGGCATGGGCAGCCACTTCGAGCTGTGGGACGCCGAGCGACACGCTGCGCACGAGACCGCGGTGATGCGGTCGGCGATGCCCGATTCCCTGAAGAGCTTCAGCTTCTGATGACTGCTGTCCCCGGGGAGCACATCACCGTCCTCCTGGACGAGGCGGTGCAGGCGCTCGTCACCGCGCCCGAGGGCCGCTACGTCGACGCCACCTTCGGCCGCGGCGGCCATACACGCGCCATCCTCGCGCAACTGGCGCCGGCCGGCCGACTCGTCGCCATCGATCGCGATCCGGAGGCCGTGCTGAACGCCCGCGAAGCCCCGGACCTGCTTGCCGACGCCCGCTTCACGATCGAGCACGCGAGCTTCTCGCAGATGCCGGCGACGCTGACCGCGCACGGCATCGACAGAGTCCACGGCGTGCTGCTCGACCTCGGCGTGTCCTCGCCGCAGATCGACGACCCGGCACGCGGCTTCTCGTTCCGATTCGACGGTCCGCTCGACATGCGGATGGATACGACTCGCGGCGAAAGCGCCGCCGAGTTTCTTGCCCGCGCCGACGAGCGCCACATTGCCGAGGTGATACGCGACTATGGGGAAGAACGGTTTGCTCTACAGGTTGCAAAGGCGGTTGTTGCTCGGCGCGAAAGCGGGCGCCCTGTTCGAACCACAGGTGAACTTTCCGAAGTCGTGGCTGGTGCGGTGCGCACCCGCGAAGCGGGCCAGAACCCTGCAACGCGCACGTTTCAGGCACTTCGGATTTTCGTCAACGCCGAGCTTGAGGAGCTCGAGCAAGCCCTGATCGCGGC
>JANXWR010000521.1 GCA_025351025.1 Burkholderiales bacterium
GCCGATCGCGTTTGACAGGGTCACATTGCCGGCACGATAGGCGCGCAGCAAATGGGCATCGAGCTGGTCGAGGGCCAGGACCTGTTCGTCAAGGACAACTTCGTCTACATGCGCACGACGCAGGGGCCCAAGCGCGTCGACGTGATCTATCGCCGCGTCGACGACGACTTCCTCGACCCGCTCGTGTTCCGCTCCGATTCCAGCCTCGGCTGCGAAGGCCTGCTCGGCGCCTACCGGGCCGGCAACGTCACCCTCTCGAACGCGATCGGAACGGGCGTCGCCGACGACAAGTCGATCTACCCCTACGTGCCGAAGATGATCGAGTTCTACCTCGGCGAGAAGGCGATCCTGAACAACGTGCCGACCTGGCAGTGCCGCGACCCCGCCGACCTGGCCTATGTG
The DNA here is from genome assembly GCA_025351025.1 of Burkholderiales bacterium. Taxonomy (GTDB): domain Bacteria; phylum Pseudomonadota; class Gammaproteobacteria; order Burkholderiales; family Burkholderiaceae_C; genus Schlegelella_A. The sequence goes on from JANXWR010000521.1 coordinate 403, forward strand.
CTCGACCACCTCGGCGAGCTGGTGGTGAAGGAAGTCCACGGCGCCGGTGGCTACGGCATGCTCGTCGGCCCCGCGGCGACCGCAAAGGAGGTCGAGGACTTCCGCGCCGTGCTGAAGGCCGACCCGGCGCGCTATATCGCGCAGCCGACGCTGGCCCTGTCGACCTGCCCCAACTTCGTCGAAAGCGGCATCGCGCCTCGGCACATCGACCTGCGTCCTTTCGTGCTTTCGGGCAAGACGGTGCAGATGGTGCCGGGCGGGCTAACGCGGGTGGCGCTGAAGGAAGGTTCACTGGTGGTGAACTCGTCGCAGGGCGGTGGCACGAAAGACACCTGGATTCTCGAAGACTGACATGCTTTCCAGAACCGCCGACCACCTCTTCTGGATGGCCCGCTACATGGAGCGGGCCGAGAACACGGCGCGCATGCTCGACGTCAACTATCAGATGTCGCTGCTGCCGCAGTCGGAAGAAGCGGCCGAGCGTGGCTGGCGCGGGCTGCTCAGCATCAGCGAACTGACCGGAGACTTCGCCGAGCGCCACGGCAAGGTGACGCCCAAGAGCGTCATGGACTACATGGTGAGCGACGCCGCCAACGGATCGTCGATCCGCAGCTGCCTGATGGCGGCACGCGAGAACGCGCGCGCCGTGCGCGGCACGTTGACGACCGAGGTCTGGGAGACGCAGAACCAGACCTGGCTCGAGTTCCAGCGCATGGTCGCCACCGACGCGTTCCAGCGCAGTCCGGGCGAAGCCTTCGAGTGGGTCAAGTTCCGATCGCACCTCTCGCGCGGCGTCACCGTCGGCACGATGCTGCAAGACCAGGCCTTCCACTTCCTGCGCATCGGCAGCTTTCTCGAGCGCGCCGACAACACGGCGCGCCTGCTCGACGTCAAGTTCCACGCCGTGCCCACCGAATACTTCGGCTTCGCCGCGCCCGAGCGCGCCATGCGCCAGTCGATGTCGCCCGCGTCGATGACGCAATCGATCGGCGGCGTGACGCAGGTCCTGGGCGAGAGCTTGGCGGCGCAGGCGCAGAACGGCGAAGGCAGCAGCGGCAAGGACGTCGAGTTCGACTTCTATCACTGGTCGGCGGTGCTGCGCTCGGTTTCCGGCTTCGAGGTCTATCGCAAGGTCTACCGCAACGTCATCCGTCCCGAGCGGGTCGCCGAGCTGCTCATCCTGCGCCCCGACATGCCTAGGTCGCTCGCCGCCTGCATGCACGAGGTCGTCTCCAACCTGCACCGCGTCGCCAACGAGCAGTCGAAGAACACGCTGCGCCTGGCCGGCCGGCTCGACGCCGACCTGCAATACGGCCGCATCGACGAGATCCTGGCGACCGGCCTGCACGCCTACCTGACCCAGTTCCTCGAGCGCGTCAACGCGCTGGGCGCCGGCATCGGCCGCGACTTCCTGGTCCCGGTCGCCGCCTGAACTATCGCGAGCCAACGATCCGGCTCGCTTCCCGAAAGCCCGAATGTCGATTCACGTCGCCCTCAATCACGTCACCCACTACAAGTACGACAGGCCGATCCACCTCGGGCCGCAGGTGGTGCGGCTGAAGCCGGCGCCGCATTCGCGCACTCGTATCCTCAGCTACTCGATGCGGGTCGAGCCGGTCAAGCACTTCGTCAACTGGCAGCAGGACCCGCAGGCCAACTATTTGGCCCGCCTGGTCTTTCCAGACGTCACGACCTTCCTGCGCATCGAGGTCGACCTGGTCGCCGAGATGGCGGTGCTTAATCCCTTCGATTTCTTCCTCGAGCCGAGCGCCGAGAAGTTTCCCTTTGCCTACGAGCCCGAGCTGCTCGTCGAGCTCGCGCCCTACCGGCAGAAGGCGCCGGCGACGCCGCGCTTCGCCGAATACCTGGCCAGCATCGACATCAGCGAGAAGCCGACCAACGGCTTCCTGGTCGCGCTCAACCAGCGGCTTCAGAAGGACATCGCCTACCTGATCCGCATGGAGCCCGGCGTGCAGGCGCCCGAGCTGACGCTGGCCAACGGCAGCGGCTCGTGTCGCGACAGCGGCTGGCTGCTCGTGCAATTGCTGCGCCACCTCGGCCTTGCCGCGCGCTTCGTCTCCGGCTACCTGATCCAGCTGAAGAGCGACGTCAAATCGCTCGACGGACCGAGCGGCACCGAGGTCGACTTCACCGACCTGCACGCCTGGTGCGAGGTCTATCTGCCGGGAGCCGGCTGGATCGGCCTC
>JANXWR010000549.1 GCA_025351025.1 Burkholderiales bacterium
GCCGGCCGAGGTTGACGGCAGCGAGGGGCGATTCCGGGGAGCGCTGCACCAATGCCTGCTGGAGGCAAAGAACGACTACGAGGCGATCGCCGCTTGGCTTGCGACGAAACACGATCCCAACGGCACCGGTCGGACGTCCACGCACCGGGCCTATCGAAAGGAAGCCGAGCGGCTGCTGCTCTGGGCCATCCTCGAGCACGGCAAGCCGCTCTCATCGCTGACGGTCGAGGAAGTGAACGCGTTCAAGTGGTTCCTGGCCGCCCCGCCGGCACGCTGGTGCGGGCCACGGCATCACCAGCGGTGGTCACCCCTTTGGCGGCCGCTCGAGGGGCCGCTCAGCTCGGCGGCGCTGCGCCAGTCGATCGTGATCCTGAGGAGCCTGTTCGCGTTTTTGGTCAGCCAGAACTATCTGCTCGGGAACGCCTTTGCAGGCGTTGCGCTGCCGCGCGAGCAAGCGCGGCCCCTTGGCTCGAAGAGGACGCTAACCTTTGGTCAGTGGGATACGCTCGAGGAGAGGCTGGACGAGATCTCGGACGAGCCGCTTGGAAGGCGACGCGCGCGAGCCATTCGCTGGCTCTACGCGACGGGGTTGCGCTTGGCTGAGATGGCCGGCGCGCACTGCGGCGACCTGCAGCAGGTCGACTACCGGCTGCCGAACGGCATCGAGGACAGCGGCTGGATGCTGAGCGTGCTTGGCAAAGGAGACAAGCTGCGTCAGGTGCCGGTGCCAACCCGGCTGGTTGACGAGCTGCAGGACGAGCTCGACCGCAACGGACTAGAAAGCGACGTTCGCCATGAGTCGAATCGCGACGTGGCGATCCTCACCCGCTTCGAGGCCGGCGTGGCCACGCCATGGTCCGCCTCAGGCTTGGCGAAAGGGATCAAGGAAGTTCTTGGGCGCTGCGCCGCCTCCATGGAAAACGAGGACGCCAAGCAGCTGAGGAAGGCCAGCACGCATTGGTTCAGGCACACGCACGGCTCGCACGCGCTCAATGGCCGCCCGGGGGGCAAGGGGGTGCCGATTCAGGTCGTCCAAAACAATCTCGGACATGCCTCTATCGGCACGACGTCCGGGTACCTGACCACCGAGCGCGACGCTCGGCTGGCGGCCATGAAGGGCTTTGGCGAGAAGAATACCCGGCAGCGTTGATTTCTCTGGGAAGCTTTTTGTGCTATAGTTTCTGCCGAAAGCGAGGCGAGCCGTGACCCAAGCCGTAGCTGTAGAGCGTTCCCACGGTGTCTTGTCAAAAGCGACCTGGCGCGCCGCGAGACAGCTCGGGCTGTCCGGTGCCGCCCTGTCCAAGGTCATCGGCCTCAGCGAAGCGACGGTCAGTCGACTCGGTCGGGGTGAGTGGGATGTCGCGCCCCAGTCTAAAGAAGGCCAGCTTGCGGCGCTTCTCGTCCGACTGTTCCGTTCACTGGACGCGATCGTCGGGAATGACGCCACGAAGGTCGCGACTTGGATGGGTTCCCACAACCAGGCATTGAATGGCATTCCCCGCGAGCTGATCGAGTCGCCGCAAGGACTCGTCATGACGCTTCAGTACGTCGACGCCATGCGCGCCACTTCTTGACGCGAGCTACACCGTCGCGGCTCTGGAAGGAAACATGGTGGACAAGCGTCCGCCCGCTCGCTGCAGCGTTGTGGCGAGGCGTCGAAGCGCAGCACTTCGTCTCGACCATGAAACTCGTCGACTCCCTCGCCGAACAGGAGGAGCTCGAGAGCATCCTTGAAGCGAGCAAACCAGCCGTACCCGCGACGACGCGACAGCACTACCTACTCTCCACACCATTTCGGTATCCATCGCCGTACCCGTCACGGTTTCGTCCAGCGGGAGCGCTGGGGGTCTGGTATGGGGCCGAAACCGTCACGACCGCGTGCACTGAACTCGCGTACTGGCGCTGGCGGTTCCTCATGGACAGCGAGGGTCTGAGAACGAGCGAGCTCATTGCAGAGTTCAGCCTGTTTCGAGCAAAGGTAAACGGCAAGGCGATAGACCTGTCCCTTGAACCGTGGGATGCCCGCCGATCAGACTGGACGAGTGACGACTACTCGGCTTGCCTCGCAGTGGCTACAGAAGCAAGGCGTCGGGAGGTTCAATGGATTCGGTATTGGTCGGCGCGCGACGTCGCCGGCCTTTGCGGGGCGGTGCTTGATCCTGGCAGCCTGAAATCGATCGAGCTGAATAAACAGCAAACCTGGGTGTGCAAGGTTTCAGCGAGAGCCGCACTGATGCGCCATGAGCAGGACTCGATATCGCTCACGTTCGGGTCGGCGTGATCGATCGCACGTCTCCTGGGACTCCACAAGACGACGGCAGTACCTGATAGGGGTGATCTCGATTTCGGTGCAAATCGTAACGGTAGCGAACTCGGGTAAACCCAGTAGGGGTCGCCTCAGAAGACGGAATTCAAAGCACGTTAAGCCGCCGACAGCGGTCGCAGCGGCTTGAATTTGGCGCAGCGTCAATGCAGGAACGTCACCTTGCCAAACAGGTGCGGTGCTATGACGTAGGTGGCGATACCGAGCAGGAAGAGCAAGAGTGACCACCCGCGGCGGTTTCTTGACCCAAGGGACATTTCGTCGAAGCGAAAGAAAACCGCCGCCATGCAGAAGAGCGGCGCCAGGCACTGAACCCAAAGCGCCGCTCCTGTCGTGAGCATCGAGCCCCCGGAGCGCATCGGCGAGTAGGACTCCCCGACCCAGACGCCGTGGAGCAGAACCACCAGCCAGACCAACAGGCCCGCGTAGAACGGCATGATGCCCAGACGAGAGAGGCTCTCGACCTGCCTTGCCTGCTGGCGCCGCTTGATCTCGAGGGATGCTTCTTTTTCTTCTTCGGTGCCCATGTCACGTGCCCTTGGCGAACTTCCAGGCGAAGTAGAGCATCACCAGCCCCATAGCGAGGATGCGAAGCGCACCGATCAGCACGGGCTGCACGCCAGGCGCAAGAATGCCTCGGCTCGGATCCGAGGATGGGTACGCGACGACGGCATGCGTGCCCGGTTGATGCTGATCGACAATGCGCTGCGCCGTGCGCTGCAGGAAAAACCCGGGCTGGCCTGTCGCCGAATACAGGCCCGACTTATACGTCGTCCCACCGACCATATAGCGGTACGAAAGGTCGGCAACCCAGTAGTAGGTATTGGCGCCGGACGCTTTGCCCACCTCGGCCGCGAGCATCGTCGCCGTGGTCGTTGGCCACGACGCGGTGGCGTTGGCGTCAACGATCTTCTTCAGCCCGACGAGCACGGCGAGGCTTCCCAAGACCGCGAAGAACAGCACTGGCACCCAGACCTCCATATCACGGTAATCATCACCGGATTCACGCCTCGCGGCAATGCCGGCGAGGCGACGGAGTGGCGCAGGGAAGGCAGATGGTTCTGTCGCGATAAGTCCAGGCTGCTAAGGTCAGCCGATGAAGTTTGACCGTACAAAGATGATCGAGGCGCTGAGCCGAGTGGTGCAACGGATGCACTACCCGCTGGAGGTGATGCTGGTGTGCGTCCGGTGGTACTCAGCCTACCCGCTGAGCTTTCGCCAGATCGAGGAAATGATGGCCGAACGCGGAGTTTTCGTCGATCATTCCACGCTGCATCG
>JANXWR010000454.1 GCA_025351025.1 Burkholderiales bacterium
TAGTGAGGGCCTGCGCCGTCAGAGACTCTCCGCGGGATCGAAGTCGAGCTCGACCTTGGCGCCGTTCGGGTCGTAGGTGAAGAGCTGCCAGATGCCCGATTCCTTTTGCCGGCGCAGGTCGTACTTGACGCCGGCCGCGTCGAAGCGCGCCTTCAGGGCCTTGACGTCGCTGGCGCTGAAGGCCATGTGGTCGATCACGCCGGCGCGCTGGGCCGGAGGCTTGCGGTCGAAGTAGAGGTGCAGCAGCGCCTGCGTGCCGTCGCCATAGAGCCAGGCGCCGTCGAAGCCGAGATCGGGCCGATAGCCTTCGGCGAGGCCGAGGAGGCCGACGTAGAAGTCGAGCGTCTTCTGCCGGTCTTCGGCGATGACGGTGAAGTGGTTCATGCCGACGATCATCGCGGCCTCCTCGGGGATGAAGTGCGGATTCTCAGGCGATCAGCACCAACGCGCCGATCGTCCGCCGCGATTCGAGCCGTTCATGTGCCCCGGCAGCGTCGCCGAGGGCGTGACGCTCGATCGGCGGCGTCTTGAGCGTGCCATCGGCGAGGGCGTTCCAGACCCGCGTGGCGCGCTCGGCGAGCTCGGCCTGCGTCGCGACGTAGTCGAAGACCACCGGTCGAGAGAAGGTGATCGACTTCTGCACCAGCCGGTCGGCCGAGATCGGCTGCAGCGCGCCGCTCGCCTGGCCGAGGCTGATCCAGTGGCCACGCCGGGCGAGCGCCGCGAAATTCTCTTCGCGCGCCGCGTCGCCGATGCCGTCGATGACGACGTCGACGCCGCCGAACTGCGCCTGCACGGTGTCGGCGAAGCGATGCTCGCGCGTCACGATCGGATGGGCGCAGCCGTATTCGCGCGCCACGCGCGCCTTCTCTTCGCTCGAGACGGTGCCGATGACGATCGCACCGCGCCGGCTCGCCCAGGCGCAAACGAGCAAGCCGACGCCGCCCGCGGCGGCGTGCACGAGCAGCCGCGTGCCGGCGCGCACGTGGCCGAGGTCGCGCAGCAGGAAGTCGGCGGTGATGCCCTTGAGCAGCATCGCTGCGGCGACCTCGTCTGCGACCGCGGCCGGCAGTCGCACGACCCATTCGGCCGGCACAGTGCGCAGGCTGCAGTACGCGCCGGGCTGTGCGCCGAGATAGGCGACGCGATCGCCGGGCAGCACGCCATTGACGTTTGCGCCGACGTCGACGACCGTGCCCGCCGCTTCCATGCCGAGCACGCCGGGCAGTGGCAGCATCGAAGGGATCCAGCCCTTGCGCAAATACACGTCGAAGTAGTTGACGCCGATCGCGCGCTGGCGGATGCGCACCTCGCCGGCGTTCGGCGCCGGCGCTTCGCCGTCGCCCGCCTGCAGCACCTCGGGGCCCCCGTAACGATGCAGCACCGAGCGCCGCGCCGGCAGCGGCAAGGCCTGCGGCATCGCCGCACCGGCTGCACCGCGCCGGTCGCCACCCTGGCCGAGGTAGCGGCGCAGGTTCGCGAAGCCGGCTTCGTAGACGTCGCGCGCCACCATCTCGCGCAGCTCGCGCTCCTGGCCCGGGGGCGTCGCGAAGGTCGACTCCCAGTGCCAGAAGGTGCGGTCGCCGTCGGTCACCGGCTTCAGCTTCAGAGTGGCAACGTAGCGCTGCAGCGGCACCGTCGCCTCGACGATGCAGTAGGTGCTCTTGTAGTCGGTGTCGGAAAGCGTCAGCAACTGCTCGCGGATGCGGTTGCCGTCCTTCAGCGTGAAGCTGCGCACGCAGCCGACCTGGTCGCCGCGATCGCTACCTTCGATGCGGCTTTCGGCGACGACGTCGTGCCACTGGTCGTGGCTGTTGAAGTCGCGCAGCACGGCCCAGACGCGGGCGATTGGCGCGTCGATCACCGTCGACCTGACGACGTGCTGCAACACCGGCTTATCTTCTCGAGAAGTGCCGCTTCAGGGCATCGAAGCCGCCCTGAAACACGCCGTCGCCGATCGTCTCGACCAGCTCCTTCTCGCGCAACTCGGCGCAATCGAACTCGGCGCTCCATTCGGCGAAGCAGCGGCTGCCGTCGGTCACCGGCGTCAGCTTGAGCGTGGCGACGTAGTTCTCGACGCCCATCGGGCTCTCGAGAATCTCGTAGACGCACGAATAGTCGTAGTCGGACAAGGCGAGCAGGCGCTCGCGGATCATGCCGCCGTCCCTGGTGTGGAAGTGGCGGATGCAGCCGACCCGGTCGCTCGTTTCGCCGTTTTCGATGCGGCTGTCGGCGATGCCCGGATGCCATTGCGGCAAGGCGTTGAAGTCGCGGATGCGCGACCACACCGTGTCGGCGCTCGCATCGATCACCGACGACACATAGACCTTGATCATGGGGCCAGCTGCCGGGCCGCCCCAAGGCAGGCCCGCGCCGCCTCGGGTGGCAGCGAACGAAGTGAGCGTGGGGGCATCATTTCACTCTTTGGGGACTGTGGGCGCGGCTGGCGGCAGCGCGACCTGCGCGCCGCTCACGCCGCCGACCAGGCGTTGGATGTCGCCGCCTTCGATGCCGATCTCGCGCAGCAACTGGTCGACCAGCGGCGCCTGGGCGCGAAAGCGCAGCGCGGAGTTCACCAGACCGTCGGAAAAGTTGCCGCCGCCGCCGTGGCCATCACCGTTCATGCCGCCGCTCGACCCGCCGAGCCCGTCGACGTGCAGGATCTTGATGCCCTCGATCTTCTCCATCGGCCGCACCGATTCGCGGATGATGCCCTCGGCCTTCTCGACCAGGCGCATGCGCAGCGCCGACATGCGCGCTTCGGGCGAAAGCATGTTGTGCGCGTCGTTCATCATGCGCAGCGCTTCGGCCTCGATCTCGGCGCGCACCCGCATCGCCATCGACTTGATCTTGTCGGCATCGGCGTCGGCCTCGGCTTGCGCACGCACCGCGGCGCCACGGTCGGCGCTGGCGTCTTTCTCGGCGCGTGCGGCACTGGTCAGACGCAAGGCGTCGCGCTCGGCAATCTGGCGCGAGCCAATCAGCTCGATCGCCTTCTTGCGCTCGGCCATCTCGACTTCGCGCGCCGTGAACACCTTCTCTTCGGCGGTCACCGCTTCGGCGCGCGCGGTGTCGGCCGCTGCCTGGGCGACGCTCTGCGCTTCGCTCTCGCGCGCTACCGCGATGGCGCGCTTCTGCTCGGCGAGCTCGACCGTCATGCGCCGGTCGATCTCGGCCGACTGAATCGTGCGCTCCTTGCCGATCCTCTCCTGCTCGATCGTCTGCTCGGAGCGGATGCGTGCGGCGTCGATGGTCTGCTTGGCCGCGATCTGCGCGCTCTCGCCGTCCTGCTCGCGCTGGGCGCGCTCGGTCATCAGCTCGGAACGCTGGCGGGCGCGCGCGATCTCGACCTCGCGCTGTTGATTGAGCCGTGCGTACTCGCCCTCGCGGTCAATGTCGAGCGAGAGCTTCTCCGCCTCGAGGTTCTTGTTGCGAATCGCGATCAGCGTGTCCTGCTCGACGTCGTTGCGCTGCTTCTTGCGCTGCTCGATCGTCTCGGTCAGGCGCGTTAGACCCTCCGCGTCGAAGGCGTTGCTCGGGTTGAAGAATTCCATGCCGGTCTGGTCGAGCTGGGTCAGCGAGACCGACTCGAGCTCGAGGCCGTTCTTGGTCAGATCCTCGGCCACCGTCTCGCGCACTCTTCTGACGTAAGCGCCGCGCTTTTCGTGCAGCTCTTCCATCGTCATCTCGGCGGCGGCCGTGCGCAAGGCGTCGACGAACTTGCCCTCGACCAATTCCTTCAGCTGCTCCGGCTCCATCGTGCGCAGGCCCAGTGTCTGCGCCGCCGCGGCCACCGCCTCGGGCCGTGCCGCGA
>JANXWR010000041.1 GCA_025351025.1 Burkholderiales bacterium
GATGCAGCGTCGAGGTCGGCCTGCATGACCCGGCCGCCGAGCCCGGAGCCGGGCACGTCGTTCAGCTCAAGGCCCAGCTCCCAGGCGCGGCGGCGTATCGCTGGCGAAGCGATCGGCCGCTCGTTCGAGCCCGACGGGGAGCGAGGCGCAGTGGGTGCGGCGCTGATCTGGCGAACGGCCGATGCCGATGCCGCCGCCTTTTGCGTGGTCGCGGCCGGAGGCGCCGCGCGGGCCGGCGCCTCCGGCTCGACCGGTGCCGGGGACTTGTCCGGCGCGGGCCGTGCGGGTGTCTTCCCGATGTCGGCCACCTCGATGCGGATCAGCTCGGAGCCGACGGCCAATGTCTGCCCGACATCGCCACCCAGCGACAACACGGTGCCGGCGACCGGCGACGGGATCTCGACGTTGGCCTTGTCGGTCATGACGTCGGCCAGCGCCTGATCCTCGACGACCCTGTCGCCGGGCTTGACGTGCCAGGCCACCAGCTCCACCTCGGCGATGCCCTCGCCGATGTCGGGCATCTTGATGACGTGCGTGCTCACGCGTGCCCCTCGCCGACCGAGTACGGCCGGCGATTCCCCGAGGGGATATTCGCTTGCTTGGGGCGGCCCAGTGCGGCGCTCATCGGCCCCTCATGCCTCCATCGCCCGCCGCATCGCCGCGGCGACCCGGTCCGGGCCGGGAAAGTAGGCCCACTCGAGCGAATGCGGATACGGCGTGTCCCAACCGGTGACGCGCTCGACCGGCGCTTCGAGGTGATAGAAGCAATGCTCCTGCACCAGCGCTACCAGCTCGGCGCCGAAGCCGCTCGTGCGCGTCGCCTCGTGCACGACGACGCCGCGGCCGGTCTTCTTCACCGACGCGACGATGGCGGCCAAGTCGAGCGGCCAGATGCTTCGCAGGTCGATGATCTCGGCGTCGATGCCGCTCTCGTTGGCTGCCGCTTCGGAGACGAAGACCATCGTGCCGTAGGTCAGCACGGTGAGATCGCTGCCGACGCGAAAGGTGCTCGCGGTGTCGAGCGGCACCGTGTAGTAGCCCTCGGGCACCTCGCCAAGCGGGTGTTTCGACCAGGCGACGATGGGGCGGTCGTGGTGGCCGTCGAACGGGCCGTTGTAGAGCCGCTTGGGCTCGAGGAACATGACCGGGTCGTCGTTCTCGATCGAGGCGATGAGCAGGCCCTTGGCGTCGTAAGGATTCGACGGCATGACCGTGCGGATGCCACAGACGTGCGTGAACAGCGCCTCCGGGCTCTGGCTGTGCGTCTGTCCGCCGTAGATACCGCCGCCGCATGGCATGCGCACCGTGATCGGCGCGCTGAAGTCGCCGGCCGAGCGATAGCGAAGCCGCGCCGCCTCGGAGACGATCTGGTCGGAGGCCGGATAGAAGTAGTCGGCGAACTGGATCTCGACGACCGGGCGCAGGCCGTAGGCGCCCATGCCCACCGCGGCGCCGACGATGCCGCCTTCGGAGATCGGCGCATCGAAGACGCGCGACTTGCCGTACTTGGCCTGCAGCCCTTCGGTGCAGCGGAACACGCCGCCGAAGTAGCCCACGTCCTGGCCGAAGACGACGACGTTCGGGTCGCGCTCGAGCATGACGTCCATCGCCGACCGCAGCGCCTGGATCATCGTCATCGGCGTGGTGCCGGCAGCGCACGGGACCCGGTCCGCCGCGACCGCCGAAAGCTCAGCCGCCTGCGCTTGTTTTTGTGCGGACCTGCTCATGCCTGGGCCTGCCGCAGCTGATCGTGCAGATGCTGCGGCATCTCCTTGTAGACGTCTTCGAACATCGTCGCCAGCGGCGGCGTGTGGCCGTCGGTCAGGGTGCCGTAGCGCTCCGCTTCCTTCTGCGCCGCGACGACCTCGGCCTCGAGCTCCTTCACCGTTTTCTCGTGTTCCTGGTCGGACCAGGCGCCGATGCCGATGAGGTGTTGCTTGAGTCGTGCCACCGGATCGCCGAGCGGATAGTGCGACCAGTCGTCGGCGGGCCGGTACTTGGACGGATCGTCCGAGGTCGAATGCGCCGCCGCTCGATACGTCACCCATTCGATCAAGGTCGGCCCGAGGTTGCTGCGAGCGCGCTCGGCTGCCCATCGCGAGGCTGCCAGGACGGCGAGGAAGTCGTTGCCGTCGACCCGCAACGAGGCGATGCCGCAGCCGACGCCACGCGCCGCGAAGGTCGTCGCCTCGCCGCCGGCGATCGCCTGGAAGGTCGAGATCGCCCACTGGTTGTTGACGACATTGAGGATCACCGGAGCCCGGTACACGTGAGCGAAGGTGAGGGCGGTATGGAAGTCGGCTTCGGCGGTGGCGCCGTCGCCGATCCAGCCCGAGGCGATCCGGGTATCGCCCTTGATCGCCGAGGCCATCGCCCAGCCGACCGCCTGGATGAACTGGGTCGCCAGGTTGCCGCTGATCGTGAAGAAGCCGGCCCGCTTGAGCGAATACATCACCGGCAGCTGA